>JAHDCM010000105.1 GCA_020629895.1 Bacteroidota bacterium | reverse complement strand
ATGATTAACGTTTCATCGTCTATCGTTCAAATGTCCCATCGTCGGTCGTCCAAACCTCTTCCCCGCCTACATAAGTGGCCATTACCCTTGCTTTGGTTACATCCAATGCTTCGCCCTCCATTATATCGCGATCCAAAACTACCATATCAGCCACTTTGCCCACTTCCAAACTGCCACGTTCTGCCTCTTCAAAATTGGCATAAGCAGCCCAAGAGGTCATTGCTCGCAAAGCCTCCTCTCTACTCAAAGCCTCCTCCATTTGAAAACCCGCTTCAGGATAACCCTGTATATCACGTCGGGCAATTGCGGCATAAAAACCTAGTAACGGATTGATTTGCTCAATCGGAAAATCACTACCTGCTGCTACATAGCCATTTTGTTGCAACAAACTCTGAAAACGGTAAGCATGTTTTGTACGTGCAGCTCCGAGGCGATCCTGTACCCAGTACATATCTGAAGTAGCATGTGTAGCCTGAATGGAAGGCGTAATGGAATACTTAGCAAAACGAACAAGATCGTTTGGATCAAGAATTTGCGCGTGTTCAATACGCCAGCGTTTATTGTTTTTACCTCCCAATACCGCCCCATATATATCCAACATCTGTTTGTTAGCGGCATCTCCAATGGCATGGGTCGCCATCTGAAAACCATACTGATCACATAGGCGTGCCTGTGTGAGTAAGTCCTCTTGTTGGTGAATAGCAATGCCACAAGTAGCAGGATCGTCCGAATAGGGAGCCAACAACCATGCCCCTCTTGAACCTAATGCTCCATCTGCGAAATATTTCATGGTATGTACCCGCAAACGATCTTTATAAATGGGGCCTTGTTGAAAAAAAATAGCGCGTTCTGCCTCCTCCGCATGAACCATACAATTAAAGCGTATTTTCAAGGCTCCTTGTTGCTGCATTTCATCAATCAGGTGAATGTGGAATTGTCCAATTTTTGCTTCTCCCAATGTCGTTAGCCCATATTGCAAACAATCTTTTTCTGCTTGTTGTAGTAGGTATTGCCATTTGTCGCGAGAAGGACTAGGAAAATGAAGCCAAACAGCAGCAATAGCCGTTTCTAGGAGTAAACCAGTTGCTTTGCCTTGTTCCACAACAACTTCTCCACCAGCAATTTTTGATTGTGCATGAACACCTGCCAATTCCAGTGCTTTATTATTAGCAACGGCAGCATGATAATCAATGCGTATTAATAAAATAGGTATGTGTGGAAAGCGTTGACTAAGCTGTTTCCCATTCGGCATACTTTTATCAGCCCACTTCGTCTGATTCCAGCCAATACCAATAATGGCTTTTTGTTCAGGATATTGTTGGTGATGTAGCTCTACTCGATCCAATACCTCCTCCCAAGAAGTCGCATCAGCCAATTTTACCTGCTCCAACATGGGCGCATAACTAATCAAATGGCAGTGCGCATCGTAAAAGCCTGGATACACAAATTTTCCTTGTAAATCACATTGTCTTTTGGCTTCGAATTGAGAACACAGGTCCGCATTACTTCCTGTCGCTATGATCTTACCCTGGTCAATAGCAATAGCCTCACAGGTAGAAAAAGTGTCATCTACCGTATAAATATGGGCGTTATATAATAGTAAATCGGTTTGCATAGGTATTGATGGTTGATTGTAGTATTAGGGCAGTTACTTGGGAGAATTCTATGTTCTGTTTTCTGTGGTAGCAATTAATAACAACTGATCATCCCCAAATTCAAATTGTTCTCCAAAATAGGAACCATAACTAGTGAAGTGGGTAAAGCCTACTTGTTGTAACAACTCAATTAATTGGCGATAACTATAAATACGCACACTACTTTGAGAGGTTGTTTGTTTTCCATCTCGAATAACAGTCCAAGTGCCTTCCATGCGTCCTGTTTCATAATTGAAATTGCGTTCTTCTAATACAATACAGTCATCGAATTTCCAAAAACCGTTTGGAGTAAAAATAGGCAATAAGGTTTCGAGGACATGTACATCAATAAGAAGGCTGCCTCCTGAGCGTAGTGCTTGGTATGCTCCTTTTAAGAAGGCGAAGTTGGCTGCATCATCAAAATAACCAAAGCTATTAAATAAACACAAAATAGCATCAAACTCCTTTTGATAGTGTAGTTGCCGCATATCTGCCTGTTGCCAATGGATGGAAGCGGCTTCGGGAAATGCTTTTTGTTTTCCTATCTCTAATAGTTTTTCATGGTAGTCAATAGCAGTAATAGCATATCCTTTGGTCGCTAGGTGCCGTGCAATACGTCCAGTACTACAAGGAATGTCTAGTATTTTATGGTAGTTGTTGTTATGCAAAAAATAATCAAGGAAAGCACATTCCTGTTCGGTTTGTGCAGGAGTTTTAGTGTGTTCTTGCATCATCATCCAAGCCTCATCGAAATAATCTTTCCACCAATTCATCTGTTATAAGTTCTGAGATTAATAATATATCAAGGAACAAGATAGAAAAAAATAATATGACGTAAAGCTGTAAAAACAAATCAACACAATAATTCCCTACATTTTTATTACTTTTACCGTCATAAAAATTTAAAAATCCCATGCAATATATCCATCTTGAACAGCAAGATTCGCTAATCATTATTCGTTTTCAGCATCCTACCAAAAAGCAACATATTGTTATAAATGCTGCCTTTGTAGAAGAATTAGTTACTGTAATAGAAGCCATTGAAGGAGATGCAGGTGTTGAGGCTATTGTTATCTGGGGAGGTGTTTCCGATTTTTGCTTTGGACTAGATGTTGAACATCTAGTAGCTATAAAAGAAGTAGATGCTTGGGAACGTGTAAGTCGTGAGGCTTTTCGAATTTTAGAAGTTATCGCAAATTCAGTGAAACCTTATGTCGCAGCTATTCACGGAGAAGCACAGGGGGCGGGTTTGGCCATTGCTTTGGCTTGTCATTATCGTTTGGGCAGCCATGACCAACTAACGCGCTTGGGTTTTCCTGAAATTCGTTACGGACTAATTCCTCCATTTGGAGCCATTCAACGACTAAGCGATTTAATAGGCGTACGACATGCCCTTGATTTGATGTTGACAGGTAACCAACTAAATATTCGAAAAGCAAAGGAAGTAGGACTCGTAGACCGTTTGGTGCATAAAGACGGATTATTACAAAGTGCCATTCGACAAGCAAAGGCATTGGTGGGCAAAAAAATTGTGCGTCCATCTTACAAATCAACCACCGATAAATTATTAGATAGTAATCCGCTTAGTCGTTCTGTGTTGATCAATCAAGCTCGTGAACAACTACTCAATCAAACCCAAAATAATTATCCTGCCCCACTGAAATTGGTAGATAGCATGGAAATGGGGATTCAGTATGATGAAAAAGCGGGTTTTGAGGCAGCCATTAAAAATATGGATGAATTAGTTGTTCATCCAGTAAGCAAACAACTCATGCATTTGGAAGTGCTGAAACAAACACAATTTAATCAAGAAAATGCGCGAGATACAAGGCATGTGAAGCGAATAGGGATACTCGGAGCAGGAAAAATGGGAACGGATATCGCAAGCGATTGCATAACACATGATATTCCTGTTTTACTCAAAGATGTGCAAGCGGATATTCTACAATTTGCGAAACAAAGCATCTGGCAGCGTTTAGTCGCTTATGGAGAAGAGCATTTATTGTTAGATGTACAAGTAGAACAGATGATGCAGTTGTTGATTACGCAGAAAGATAACTATCAACACTTCGAAAAGTTAGATTTGGTTTTAGAAGCAGTATATGAAGATGCCAGCCTAAAGCGAAAACTATTAAAAGCCTGTGAAACGATTTGTCGTAAACAATGTATCTTGGCATCTAATACTTCTGCTATTCCAATACGAGAAATAGCTAGTGAGTTGGAGCATCCTGAACGCGTAATTGGGATGCATTATCTACCTCCCCAAAAAGAAGGGGCATTAATTGAAATTATTGTGCAAGATGAAACTGCTTTATGGGTAGAACACACAGCAGTTGCTTTTGCCCATCGTCAGGGTAGGATGAGTATTGTAGTACAAGATCAACCCGGTTTTTATACGACTCGTATCTTAGCCGCTTATCTCAATGAAGGTTTTCTATTGTTAGAAGAAGGAGGACGGATTGAACAAATTGACCAATGCGCCCTAGAACTAGGATTTAGTGCAGGCCCCTTTACCCTAATCGACCAAATGGGAGTGGATGTATGTCAAGCAATTATGGGAGGACAGTTGATGGCTTTATTTACCAATAATGTAGGAGGAGGTGTAAATTGGAGAAAACCATTACAGGAAATGATCACTCAATCTTTAAAAGGTAAAAAGAGCCAGAAGGGTTTTTATCATTATAAAACAAAAAAAGGACACTTATTGACTAATGGTGTTGTAGAACAAGTATATACCTATTTTAAAGCTACTGAACGGCGAGAATTGTCTGTTAAAATGATGCGTCAACGCTTGATGGGGGTAGTCGTAAATGAGGCAATGAAGTGTTTAGAGCAAGGTGTGATTCGTTCTGAACAGGATGGCGACATAGGAGCAGTATTAGGAATTGGTTTTCCTAATTTTACAGGAGGGCCTTTTAGTTATGTGAAACAATTGGGAGTAGAAGTAATGCGCGAACGATTACAGATGTTGACTGATCAATATGGAGATCGTTTTAGTAAATGATAGGAAGGTGATTTCAAAAATAAAACCCTTTCTGAAAAACAGAAAGGGTCATATATAGGTACAGTGAGTACTGCTCTTATGTGTTTATTTATATGTGGTATGATAGTTCTCCCAATATTTGTTGAGCGATATAGTAACGCGGATTTCCTTTTTCAATTTTACTGAGGCATTGAATCGCATCATTGGCATTATCAGCTTTCAAATAGGCATAGGCCTGATACCAATAAGCTTCTTGCTCGTAGTGCATGATATTACTACTATAACGGATCACCTTTCTAAAACAATCAACCGCTTTTAAATTTTCATCACGGGCTAAAAAACAAAGACCAATGAGATAATTGAATGTTGGTTTGTGTTCTTCTAATTTCACCAACTCATCCAAATGATCTAAGTAATAAATCATATTTAGCATTTCACTGTAATTGCCATCGTGGTAATGATTCTTTATAATAGTCGCAATCCCATAAGCGTGTGCATTCTTTTCATAAAAATCTAATGCCTCAATTTCTTTAGGTGGTTCAAAGTATTTATCCGTTACCTCTACAAGTGAAAGAGGTGACTGTTCCTTAATCACATTTTTATGAAACATATAAAAGGCCGCAATCCAAATTAATAATGTAAATACGGCTAAGGAGCGAACAAAATACCGATGTTGGTAAAACGGCGCAGGAGGGGGAGAAGGAGGAGTGTACTTGCGTTGAAAGGGCGCATGAGCGATTTCCTGTTGTGGAATATCGTCAGATGTACGTGCTTCTTCGACAATAGTACGATTTAAGATAATCTCTTGATAAGCTTGGACATATTCGGCAAATATAGGATCTTGATCCATATAAGACTCAAATAAGGCTTGATCTAGCTCACTAAGATTTCCCTCAAAGTAATCGCGTACTTGCGAGTGGAACTTGTCTTTTAGATTCATCGGCTGGGTGCTTTTTTCAATGGTAAAACAGTTGTAGAATTACCTTGTGAGGAGGTAATTTAATGTTGTCTGACAATTGAAAACAAATTACATGTTTACTAATCTGGGCGACTAAACGCCCATCTACCCAATTCGAAGGTCTGATCATTTACTTTTCTCAGAATTCCTTCAAATAATAAGTCAAGGAGACTACGTTGGGCACTTCTCTCTGTACATTGATATTGTTGCATAAATTGGGGGACAGAAATAGTGCGATTCTTTTTTAAATATTGTATGATGTCTTTCTTTATACGCTTGTATATGTTGGTACGCTGAAGATGATTCATATCACCACTTCTCAACAAATCTGCTATGTTTTCAGTAGGTACAACACAAGCATCTCCAATTCGGACATACATTTTTTCTTTTCCTTTTTTATCAACAGCTACATGCGGTTTTACATTACTTTCCTCGATATAAGCAATCAATAAAATTTTGCCATTGACTTCATAACGTTCAAAACTCAAAGGAATAGCAGGGCGGCAGTATTTTTCAGCCGCCGATTCAAGACTATATTCCTCTTGTTCTGCATCTACTCCCATAATAAAGCCCTTATCTTCTACTCCTACTACAATCTTTCCGCCTCGGCTATTAGCAAAAGCGACAATGGAACGGGCTATTTTATGTTCAGAAGTGATACTTGCTTTGAAATCAAGAAAAGGACTCTCGCCGTTTCTAATCCACTTCGATATCTTGTTTCTGTAAGGCATAATGGACATTTTATGATATAATCCACTAAGTTCATTAATTATGAAACAAGAAAAGAAACAACAGCTCAATTTTAGCCAAAAAAAGAGGTTCTTTTATGGATTGAATGTCATATTTTGAAAAATTACCTGCTGGTGACAAGTGTTATTGCTTTGATTGTCAGAAAATTGTAATGCAAGTGCAAGTCCTAATTTTGGTTAAAAATTAAGTCGTTTTTTTTTCTATATCTGATCAAAAACCATACTAAGGCGGTGTGTTAATTGTCACTTTTTTGTAAAAGAGTTTGCGGCGGGATAAAAAGGTAACGATTTAATCATCCATTAACTCGTCATTCAGCATATTCCAAGCTCCTTGCAATTCACTAAAGGCATGGTGATCCTCCAATTGACGAGCTACATCCATCCCCCTTTTGTAACAAGGAAGAGCTTGCTCTTCAAGTTGTAGCTTTTCATATAGTTTACCTAAATGATAATAGGTGCCAACATACAAGGGATGTTCTTGGGTGATTTTTTCAAACTGTGCTAATGCTTGTTGATCTTCTTCAAGTTTGAGGTATTCGAGTGCGATAGCATATTTAAGAAATGGCTCGTTAGGGGTTTGAGCAAGAAATTGTTGTAGCTTTTTAAGACGATCAGTAGACATGAGCTAGTTTTAATTAGTGAATGATTCAACAAATAAGCAGTGAAATGGTTAATTTAGAGTACAAAGATAAGTTCATTTTTTCTTCTACTCATCCTTAGTTGATAACTATATTCTGTTAATTTTTTATAACTTTGTGCGAATTTTTTGATAAGCAATTAAAAGTACACAATTTATGAAACTGTTAGTTTGTGTTTGTAAAACGCCAGATACAACAGCTAAAATCACGTTCACTGATAACAATACCACTTTTGATGCCAATGGAATTACCTTCATCATGAACCCAACTGATGAATGGTATGCCCTGGTACGTGCTATTGAATTGAAAGAACAACACGGAGGTTCTGTGACAGTGATAAACGTTGGCTTGAACGATAGTGACCAAATTATTAGAAAGGCATTGGCAATTGGTGCTGATGATGCTGTGCGTATCAACAAGGCTCCAACGGATGCTTATGATGTTGCCGCGCAAATTGCGGAATATGCCAAAGATAAAGGATTTGATATCGTGTTTACTGGCAAAGAAACCATTGACTATAATGGTTTTAATGTAGGAGCTATGTTGTCTGAGCTATTAGACTTACCCTTTGTTTCTCTTGCCAATAAGCTAGATGTAAATGACGGCAAGGCTACCATTAGCCGAGATATTGAAGGAGGGATAGAAAATTTAAGTGTAGCGACTCCTTTAGTCGTAAGTGCGCAAAAGGGAATGGCAGAGCAACGTATTCCTAATATGCGTGGTATTATGGCTGCTCGTAGAAAGCCTTTACAAGTGGTAGAACCTGCCGCTATTGAACCATTAACAACGATTACCAACTACGAACTCCCACCAGAACGTTCTGACATTAAATATGTTGATGCAGAAAATCCTGCTGAACTGATTCGTTTATTACACGAAGAAGCCAAAGTTATTTAAGTAATCAAATTAGAATAAACATAAAAATATGTCAATTTTAGTATTTATAGATCATAATGAAGGGAAAGTCAAAAAGGCTTCCCTAGAAGCGGTGGTGTATGGTGCTGCGATGAATGCAGGTGACGTTGTAGGTATCGCGCTAGGTGAGATTGCAGACGATGCCCTTGCAACATTAGGAGCTTATGGTGCTTCTAAAGTTATTGTAGATAAAGCCGCCCATTTCAATCATTTCGATTCAAGAGCTTATGCCAAAGCTATTGCCGCTGCCGCAGAACAAACAGGTGCCGATGTAGTGATTTTTGCACACGATAGTAGCGGAAAATCACTAGCAGGTCGTGTATCTGTACGCCTCAAAGCAGGCTTGGTTTCAGGAGCAACCCAATTGCCTAATACCGATGGTAGCTTTACCATTCGCAAAAGTGCTTTCTCAGGTAAAGCGTTTGCCGATTATACCATCAATACCGACAAAAAAGTAATTTCTGTAAATCCTAATTCTTTTCCCGCCAAAGAAGGAGAAGGAAGTGCAGCAGTAGAAGCGTTTGATAGTGGAGTAGGCGCAGATGCAGTAAGTATTACTGTCGATTCGGTAAGCCGTATGACAGATACTGTTCCTTTACCTGAAGCAGAATTAGTCGTATCTGCTGGTCGTGGATTAAAAGGACCCGAAAACTGGGGAATGATCGAAGAATTAGCCATTGAATTAGGTGCCACAACTGCTTGTTCACGACCTGTATCTGATGATGGATGGCGTCCACATCACGAACACGTAGGACAAACCGGTATTACTGTTAGCCCTAACCTATACATTGCAATCGGTATTTCAGGGGCTATTCAGCACTTAGCAGGTGTAAGTAGTAGTAAAGTGATCGTAGTTATTAATAACGATCCAGAAGCTCCTTTCTTCAAAGCTGCGGATTATGGTATCGTAGGAGATGCATTTCAGGTAGTTCCTAAATTAATAGATGCTGTTAAAACGTTTAAGGCAAGCTAAAAATATAAAGTTATTTATTTTAGTTTGTTTTACTAAAAGGCTATCTGGATGGTATCATCCAGATAGCCTTTACTATTTCTACTTAGTAGTCTTTCTAGTTAATAGTCGAAGTGATTTATTCTGCTTTACTAAGTATTATTATTGAATATTTGGACTTAATTTTGTAATTTTACTACTGGTGTCTCTAAATCTTTAGGCACTACCCAATTTATCATCTTTCCATCAAATAAGTGTCGTGTATCCATGAGAAAAGTGGAATTAGATATCGTAGCCATTTCACATAGTTTGACGCAATCACAATCGTATGCCGTCGTATTAGGCGAAAAAAATGGCGTTCGTCGTTTACCAGTTGTTATCGGCGGTTTTGAAGCACAAGCCATTGCAGTAGCGATTGAAAATGTGACTGTCTCGCGTCCTCAAACACACGATTTACTCAAAAATGTTTGTCTTGAATTTGAGATTCAACTGCGTGAAGTCATCATTTCCAATCTGAGAGATGGTATTTTTTATGCCACTTTAATCTGTGAGAAAGATGGTAGCATTTATGAGTTCGATTCTCGTACTTCCGATGCACTTGCCCTCGCTGTTCGCTTTGATTGCCCTATTTATACCTACGAATTTATTTTAGAACGCGCAGGAATCGTTTTCGAAGATGCCCATACTAGAGAAGCACAGGCAGAAGTGAATCGACAAGCAGAAGAAGTGGCTCGCGTTTTTGCCGAACACTCTATCGACAAACTCAATAGTTTACTAAACGACGCACTAGCCAATGAAGATTATGAAACGGCTGCCTTAATCCGAGATGAAATCAAAAAGAAAGG
>JAHDCM010000104.1 GCA_020629895.1 Bacteroidota bacterium | reverse complement strand
TATGGTTTGTGGAAAACCAATGCGGGTTTGAAGTGGACGATAGGGGAGACGGGTGGCTTGCAGATACAGTATGGGCATCAACAAGCGGAAGGATACCGCGACCATACGGCTTTGGATCGGGATGTGTTGGCGATTCAGGCTTATCATGAGGGTAAGCGGATGGAGGCTTATGTGTTTGGTTTTTATGCGGACTTGTTTTATGAGCTTCCTGGAGGCTTAACCCTTGAGCAGTATGAGGAAAATCCGCGTCAGGCACGACCTAGAAATAATTTTGTAGCGGGTAGTGAGGAGCAAGATGCTCATATTGACCGACAATACTTTTATGGTGGCTTGAAAACATCGTGGGATTTAGCAGAGAAATGGCGGGCAGAATCGGCTGTATTTGTATCGAGAAATAATAAGACGAATCCTTTTAATACCAATTATAAAATTGAAAAACAGATGGGTATGGGTTCGCGAAATACATTGCATTTTGAACCTGCTTCGTGGATATTTCCGACAAAATTTGTGGTGGGGCATGAGTATCAACAGGCATGGAATGATGCGCGTAATTTTGGAAATGTGGGAGGAGTAAAGGATACGATCAATTTTAGTGATGACATTATTCCTCAAATTCATACGCTATTTGGACAAATGACGATGGATTTGTTAGATGGTACCGAATTGCAATTGGGTTTGAGTTATAACCGCACGAAGTATCATCTGGCACGGGTCGATTATACTGGTACTTATAAAGCGTTTGATATTCCTTTTCCTACTGTTTTGGCTCCGCGTATTGCTTTATCACATCGGCTTCGTAGTGGTTTGCATGTTTATGGGACGATAAGTTCGGGGTTTTCGAATCCTACGGTAGATGAGGTACGTACTAGTGAAGGAAGTATTAACCGGGATTTGCGTCCAGAAAGGGGCATTAATTATGAGCTTGGTGTGCGTGCTAGTTCGAGGTCTAAATCATTTCATGTAGATGCTTCAGTATATTATCTGCCTTTGACGAATGCTATTGTGCGTAAAACAGATGAAATTGGAACAGTATTATTTCACAATGCAGGAGGTACGCGAAATATCGGTGCAGAAATGACAGTTTCTATGGATTGGGTGCAAAACCCTGAACGACGACTTAGTCGGCTACATACTTGGGCGAGTTATAGTTATCTGCACTACCGATTTAGTGATTATGTAAAAGATGGGAATGATTTTTCGGGGAATAGGGTGACAGGCGTAGCACCACATTTATTGTCAGCAGGTTTGGATTGGGAGTGGGGGCAACATGTTTATGGGCATTGGAACTATAATTATACGGCAGCAATTCCTTTAAATGATGCGAATACGGTGGAGGCAGATGGGTATCACCTTATTGAAACGAAGATTGGTTATCGTCGGCATCTGGGTATCAATTGGGATTTGGATGTAAGTGGGGGAGTGAATAATTTACTTAATCAGCGATATAGTTTGGGTAATGATATTAATGCTTTTGGTAATCGCTATTATCAGGCTGCTGCGCCGATTAATTTTTATGGCAAAATTGCCTTGAGGTATTGGTTATAAAACAGAAAAGCCGACTAGATTTTTCTAGTCGGCTTTTACTTTCTGTATTTTGTATGATTTAGTCTGTTACGACTCTCGAATAATTCGTCATCGTACAATTAAATTCATTGACGAAGAAATCGTCCATATCATCGGCTTTCAATGGCATATTGGTGATATTCTTTTTGATTTGATCTCGGTGTTTGGAGAAAATATCAGAGATATGCGCTCGATAGGAGATGTAGATCATATTATCGCTAATACCTAAGTAGTAAGGGCGAATTTGCTCTTTTAAAATGTAGCTATATAGCTCTTTCAAATTTTCGGTAGGTAGTACGTTCAATGGAGAAGTAGCATAGATGTAATCGCGTTTATATACAAAAATGCGAATCAACGAACTTCCTTGATAAAAGACCCAATAATCGTAGCCTGAACGAGCCAACACGGGATCCATTCCTAACTCACTAATTGCTTCTTCTACAAATAAAGCCAATGGACTTAGCTCTCGTTCCTTGAAAATATCTTCATTGATATTGGCACCACAATTATGGCAGAAGCGCGTTTGGTCGTATAATAGTGTATTACAGGTATTACATTTTACCGAAAACTTATGTTCTGTATTCTTATCTAAAATGTCTAACTCTTTTAGTACGACCTCTTTAGGAATGGCGAAACCAACATTGTCGGCATTGGTAAATTTGGCGGTGGTGACACCTACTAATTCACCCGCGTGATTGACAACTGGCCCACCACTATTACCTGGATTTACAGCGGCATCTGTTTGGATGAAGTTTTTGCCATCCATTAGTTGGCGGGTAGAGGAAACGATTCCTTGTGTGACAGTAAAGGGCATTCCGAAAGGGAAACCTAGCACATAGACTTTGTCTTGCACTTTTAGATTATCTTCCTTATTGATGGTAATTGGTGATGGCTTTATGCCATCAGGGAAATTTACTTTCAAAAATGCCAAATCCTCTTCAGGATTATTGTACACTACTTTTGCTAGATAGCGGTCTTTCTGTTGGGTTTCAACAGCCACAATTTTATTACCTTGTACAACGTGATAATTGGTTACGACCACATTTTTATCTTGGTTAAAAAAGCCACTTCCACTTCCAGAGGAGGTGTTGATTTTGAACACGGCGTTAGCAACCATTTGATTAAGTTCGCTCATAAATATTGTAACTTATTTTGGGGCTAGGAAAGCCAGTTATTGAGTAAAAGAGAATGATGAATGTGTTTGTGGAGTAAAACGGTTTATGCTCTACCAAACAAGGTATCCCAAAAACTACGCTTCTTTTTTGCTTGTTCTTTAGTGATGTTACCTTTCATAACCCCATCCATTGTGTCATACAATATTTTGGATGCTTCGTTCCACGGCATATTACTGGTTTTGATCATTGCTTCACTTACAAAATGCGACAAATCATCTCGAACATCATTGTAGTAGAATAAATTGAAGAAGGCAAACTGTAAGGATAAGCATGCTCCCACATGATCACCACGGTCAATTTCTGTCTTTGCATTTTTATAAGAAAACTCAAAGTTTTGCTTAATATTATCCATACTACTATTGTACTTATAAGGTACAAACACTTCTATCTTGTAGATATCTTTATCAAAATCCTTACGATTGAAATTTATCAGTTCATTGATAAACTTTTTGCCCTTTGCCAAGCGATCAGTAGGAGGAATGTTTTGCTCCATAAAACGAACCGTTGCTTCAATTTTACTACGTAACAAGCCCTGTGGCGCAACATAGTACTCAATCTTCTTTAAAGTAATGATCATAACGTCTAATGCCAATAGTGGTTGGCGGTGTCTCTCGAAATAATCGACATACTTTAATGATTCATTTAGTAGAAACTGGACATTATTCCATACCTTATCTAAGGTTGTTGCATCATATTTTTCTGTGACAGGCTCCTGAATCCAACTCGCCCCAAAGTCACTAATAAATAAGTCATCGTAATAATCTGCGTAGGTGCAAATTTCCCGAAACACCTCATATATTTTGTAAGGTTCTGCTAACTCAATTGGGCATTCATAGTGAAAGGTCAACAAGTCTTCTTGCAACTTAATTTGTGCTAAATCAAGAGGCGTAAAATTGATTTGTGTTACCTGACGAAGTAAAGGAATTTGACCACCATCGGTAGGTAAGCGTAAAAAAGGAACCTGAATATTCAATTGATCATTCGTAATATCAATATTGACCACTGCTGATCCATGAGGAATATTAAAAACTGTTTTGTCTGCATTCCCTCGTTTCTGCATAATCGCTGGATCGACATAATCTAAGATACCATAAATTACATCTTTATAACGTCCTTCCTTGTAAAGTTGCAATACTTTCTCCCATTGTTGGATATTTACCGTTGTATCACGAGAATCCAACAAGGACTTAAAAAACTTAGGGGTAACGTTCATTGTAGGAATTATATGTTCTAAAAAATAATATAATGGTTAAACTGTGTGTTTAATAAACGAACACATATCTGGGGAGAAATAGGTGTGTTCCCTTGTTAGTTTGTGAAAATAAACTAACAATTATTGTCCCAAAAATTTAGTGGGCTAAAGACCTGCTAAAATACAGTATTTATTTGAGCTTCGCCAATAAAAATGCAAATACCTACCACCTTCTACAATAGATTGTTTAGTCTTGTTGCTCTTTTTGGTGTGCTTTCAATATTTCGGATGGAGTCATCCCTAAGTACTTCACGGAAAATTTTACATCGTCATACAAAGAATGATTGGGAAATAACTCCATAAATAGCTCGTACTTCTTTTTGGCCATCTCATAATTTTTCAAGTCATTTTCATAGGTAAATCCGATTAGAAAAAGGGCTTGAGGTACTTGTTTGTCTTGTGGATAACCTGCCACTAAGCGTTCTAATAAACTATTAGAACGATCATATTCTTTTAACGCGCGGCTTATTTCGGCAGCTTTTAATAAGTAAGCGGGGCTGTCTTGGTGATCTTTTGGAAAGGCATCTACATAAGCCAAATAAGCATCACGCATTGTTTGAGCTTTATTTGCATCAAAACTATCTATGGAAACAAACAAAATTTCCTCTTGTTTTTTTATATTCGCTAATAAGCTATCCCGATTAGGTAAATGTTGTTGTGTTACCTCTTTCTTGATTGGTTCATTTGGTGTTACCACTGCCTTCTTGCCACTACAAGCTCCCAACAAAACTAAATAACTACAACAAAACCAATAAATAAAAGAAAAGCGATTCATCGTTAAAAGCGTTTAATTTAGTACTAAATTACACATAATTTTATAAATTATTTGGAATTATTCAGTATCCAATTCTCGAAGCATGAAATGGTATAAAATTGCCTCTTCATTACCATCAGATAAAGACCTACTCGAAGAAAATAAAGTGGCTCGGTTACGGGTTGCAGGGAAAGTCTTATTTTTAGCCCGTCACAATGGGAAATACTATGCAGGGGATAATAAATGTCCTCATGCAGGTGCGCCACTACATACGGGGTGGCTTGATGAATGTGGACATATTGTTTGCCCTTATCACCGTTTTACATTTGATATCGAAACGGGGCAAAATACGAGTGGTGAGGGTTATTATATTGATACCTATCCTGTCGAAATAAGGGAGAATGGTGTTTATGTAGGCATTCCTGAAAAAAGTGGCTGGTTTGACTGGCTTTTTGGCTCCTAAAAAATAAACGTACATGACCTCTATCTTATCAGTACTTCCAAATGCTACACTTCTCCAACAAGGAAGCTCTAATCATATCAAACATTTGTTAATAGATAGTCGCAATCTCAGTTATCCTAATGAGTCTTTATTTTTTGCTATTACAGGTAAATATCACAATGGTCATGATTATATTGTTCAATTATATAAGCAAGGTGTTCGCGCATTTATTGTAAGTGAACATCTTCCCATAAAACAGGTGCCAGAAGCTACGGTTATTTTGGTAAAAGATACTGTATGGGCATTGCAACAAATAGCGGCTCACCATTTACGAGAAAACTTTAAAGGCAAAGTTATTGGGATTACAGGGAGTAATGGAAAAACGATTGTCAAAGAGTGGTTATATCAATTGTTGCAAGCCGACTACCATATTGTTAGAAGCCCGAAGAGCTACAATTCGCAGGTAGGAGTGCCACTTTCTATATGGCAGGCTAAGGAGCAACACGATTTGGCAATATTTGAAGCAGGTATTTCACAAGTGGGTGAGATGACACGTTTGGAAGCAATTATCAAACCTCAGATTGGGATTTTTACCAATATTGGTAGCGCACATGATATTGGTTTTGTTGATCGGATTGAAAAAGTTTTGGAGAAAATGAAGCTCTTTAAATATGCAGAGGTTCTTTTTTACTGTAAAGATTATCCTTTTATTGATGAATGTGTAAAAGAGTTAAATAGAGCTTTTGAAGGCAAAAAAGCATATCGTTTTATTCCTTATGGCTGGACAAAAGATGCAAAAAAAGCGGATAACGATCCTAATGCATTATATATTAGCAAGCTACTGGAAAAAGGGAATGAAACGACTATTATAGGACTTTATCAGGGGCAAAGTTATCATATAAAGATTCCCTTTACTGATCAAGCAGCCATTGAAAATGCGATTCATTGCTGGTTTTATATGCTCTTTCTGCAAATTCCAGAAGCAACGATCCAGAAGCGTTTTCTAGCTCTTGAAAGTGTGGCTATGCGCCTTGAAGTAAAAACAGGAGCGAATAATTGTACCCTTATCAATGATGCCTATAATTCGGATGTACGGGCATTGCAAATTGCTTTAGACTTTTTACAACAACAAAAACAGCATCCTAAAAAAACATTGATTCTCTCCGATATTTTTCAAAGTGGGCAGTCGGAAGAAGCGTTATATCAGGAAGTGGCTAAGTTAATCAGTAAAAAAAATATTCACCGACTGATTGGAGTAGGTACGCGAATGAGCCATTTAAAATCATACTTTGCAAATGTGCCAGAAACCATCTTTTATCCTAATACGACTACCTTATTAAAAGCTTTGGAAGGGGAACTCTCTTTTCAAAATGAGGCAATTTTGATAAAAGGTGCGCGTTTATTTGGTTTTGAACAAATTGCCCAAGTCTTAGAAGCAAAAGTGCATGGAACCGTTTTGGAGATTTACCTACATGCTATTGCTCATAATCTGAAAGTATATCGTCAACTACTAGCACCTGATACCAAATTGATGGTAATGGTGAAAGCTTTATCTTATGGAAGTGGAAGCCATGAAATTGCTAATTTATTGCGTTTTCATCAAGTGGATTATTTAGGAGTCGCCTATGTGGATGAAGGAGTAAGTTTGCGTAAAGCGGGGGTAGAAATACCTATTATGGTACTCAATCCAGAGCCAAGTTCTTTTTATACGATGTTTCGTTATCAATTAGAACCAGAAGTTTATTCAATTCGCCACTTGAAACAGTTGCTTCTTTTTTTACAAGAGCATTCGAGTAGTATAGAACCATATCCTATTCACCTCAAAATAGATACAGGCATGCACCGACTTGGTTTCGAAGCGGTTGATTTACCTGTATTAATCGACCTATTACAAACGAATAAGGAACTTGTAAAAGTGCAATCTATTTTTTCGCACCTAGCAGCTAGTGAAGATGCCCTAGAAGATGGTTTTTCACATCAACAAATTCGTTTGTTTGAAGAGCAATCTGAGCAAATCATTGCTTCTTTATCATATCGTCCGCTACGGCATATATTAAATACGGCTGGTATTGTGCGTTTTCCTGAACACCAATACGACTTAGTGCGTCTTGGGTTGGGTTTGTATGGGATTGATAGCACTGCTGAGATACAAGAGCAGTTAGAAACCGTTAGTCGATTAAAGACCTATGTAGCGCAAATTAAACAGTTAACTCTAGGAGAAACAGTGGGTTATAGTCGAAAAGGAAAGATAAAGAGACCTACAAAAATTGCGACTGTCAATATCGGTTATGGTGATGGGTATCGACGCGACTTTAGCCAGGGAGTGGGAAAGATGATGATTAAAGGACAGTTGGCACCTGTTATTGGTAATGTGTGTATGGATATGTGTATGCTGGATGTAACAGATATAGTGGGTATTGAGGAGGGGGAGGAGGTGATTGTTTTTGGAGCAGCATTGCCTCCGCAAACATTAGCAGATTGGGTGGGGACTATTCCTTATGAGATTATGACGGGTATTTCTTCGAGAGTGAGGAGGGTGTACTTTGAGGAGTGATGCGTGAGGGATAGTAGTGGTAGCTTGACGAAATAGCCACTTTTGTGAAGTAAGGACTAGCAGGGCTGACAGCGGAAGACACTGCTAGAACTATACTGAACCAGTGGCTATGAGGCAACTACAAGCGGATAGCCCGACCCCATTTTGTTGAAAAAGCGGCCACCAGTGAAACGCTGGTGGCCGCTTTTTCAATAAAATGGGGACACGTCCTCCTAATAAATATTTTTGACTTACTGACTAGATGTACGCTCTACTTCTACTGTTGTTTTACCTGTCCATTGCCCAACTTTCGATTCAAAAGTTTCTAAATAATCGGCAAAACTAGTGCTTTTGTAAGCGTTATCATACACATAATGTAAGATAACATCTAATTGTTCGGGGGGTATTTTTCCTTTGGCAGGCTCAATTAAGTCCATGTTTTCATCGAGCATAACAATGCTTGGATAAGTGAGCATGTCTTTTGATTGGGTGAGGGCGGCAGCTAGTTGATGATAACCTTCTCCACCTCCTAGTGGTTCCATGTATTTAAAGGTACTACCTTTAGTAACAATGGGTTCTTTACGTTTACCATTAAATTTGATGCAATAAAAATGTTCATTCAGAAATTGACTAATAACTGGATGTTGTAAGGTAAGGCTATCCATTTCTTTACAAGAAATGCATTCGGGGTCATATACCCAAACCATTACTTTTCGATCTTGTGCAGCTGCTTTTTCTACTCCTTGTTCCCAAGTAAGCCACGCAATAGGTTGGGTTTCATTTTTTTGACAAGCAGTGATGAGTAATAATACTAAAGCAAGTAAAGGGAATAAATGTTTCATGGAATTTAACGTTTAGTTGGCATCAACTAATTGTAGCACCCATATACACGAGTATATCTCCTTCTTCAATTAGCTGTTCCTTTCTAATGGCATGAATAACAGATAGTTGACCTGTTGACTTTTTCTTGACAAAGATAGGAATTCTTGTATCATCATCATCCATTTTTTCGAGTAAGGTGTTAAAATGAGCTGCATCGGTAAGTGTTATTTCATTTATTTGCCCATGATCTCGCACTACTTCTCCAAAATTAAGCGCGTCGGCAGTTGGGCTAAATAGCGCATTGGGAGAGGTTTCTAATGCCTTATTTTGCATTTCTTGATGGGTGACTAAACGGTAAGCCCCTTTAGAAGCAATCGTATTATTATAATGGTCACAAGCATATTGATTGACCTCGTCACTAGAAGTCATGGCGAATAAAAAGCCCGAATTGGACAATTCTATTTTTTCGCTAATCGTCGCCTCTTCAAAAATATTGGCTTGAATTGCATTTAGGTTCATCGCTTTTGCTTCCTCAATCATTTTGTTTGAATTGTCTAAGATGGTTACATCTCGTCCATGTTTGATGAGGTATTTGGCAATCATACGCGCACCCGCATTCGCACCTACAATGGTAATTCCATTGGCATTATCTTCAGTGACATTGAGCATAGAAGCTACAAAACGAGCAGAGGTGGCATTTAGTACCACTGTACCAAGTACGACCATAAAAACGAGCGGGGTTAGCATTTCGGCTCCTTCTAGTCCATATTCTGTTTGTAGGCGAAGGCCAAATAAAGAGGCGATACCAGCAGCTACAATTCCACGAGGCCCTACCCACGAAATGAATAGCTTTTCATTAAAGCTCAAATCAGAATTGAAGGTGCTTAGAAAGACTCCGACAGGACGTACCACAAGTATGATGATGACAAATAATAAAAAGCTTTTCCAAGTCAATAAGGTGAGATCACTCATATCCATATTGGCGGAAAGCAAAATGAATAAAACGGAAATAAGCAGCACAGTAAGCGACTCTTTAAAATCGAGTATTTCCTTGATATTGGGAATATTCATATTGCCTAAAGCCATTCCCATGACGACCACTGACAATAAGCCTGATTCATGGACAATTT
>JAHDCM010000103.1 GCA_020629895.1 Bacteroidota bacterium | reverse complement strand
TCTATCATTCCCAAGAAACACCCCAAAAAATAACAAATCAATGAATGAATAATGAAAGTATTTTGTTTTTTTTGTAAGCAAAAGCTTAAATTATCCTCAATCCCTCACTCATGTCCACAGGCTACGGCATTCGCGTCCTCTCCAAAAAAGATAACCAACTCACTTTCCAAACCTACTTGCTTTGTAGTGATTGGGAGGTACTACCAAGAACTTATGACTTCGCCCTCCTAGTCATTGGCTTAGAAGCCCCACCCGACTCTCCACTTGGAAAATCACTAGAAGGAAAAGACTTTGTGAACAACCTATATGAGGTGGCACAACAGTATATCCTCAAGATGGAAGTCAACGATTTTAAAAACTTTCCTTTTACTGCCGAGTTCCTAACAAATACCGCTGAACAAGCACTAAAAACACTTACTCTCTTTAAAGATACCAACGAATTTCCAATAGAAGACCAACTCCCACAAGCCACTTATACACTCGAAGTAACCATGCCCCAATGGCTAGATCATATTAAAGTAGGGGATGTATGGGAAGTCAGTGCCTATGTCTTTGATAATGCTGCTTGGTATCTCGAACACCCCGACCCAGAAACACCTAAGTTTTATCGGGTATATAAAGAGCATGGACAATGGCGCAACCACTATGGTAGTATCGGAAAAAAAGGACGCAATGTAGTTGCCCGATATGTGCGATCTTATAGCGCAGCAGAAAGACAAGTAAAAGAAAAATTGCGTCCTGCTAAAGGCTATCGCTTAGTATATAAAAACTTTGATACGCCTTTTGGCATAGAACAAGAACTCATCGCTGCGGCACAAAAAAAGGAGGCACCAGTAGACCAAGTCCCTCAAGTAAGTAGCGACTTACTACAAGCCGCTAAAGAAGAAAATGTGGAGAAAGTCAAAGCCATTCTGGCTACTGGTTTCGATCCGAATGAATGTCGGGATGAATGGGAAAGATACCTGCTTGAAAGTATTGCAAAGGATACTTATAGAATGACCCCCGAAAAAATGGAAATTGCTAAATGTTTATTAGAACATGGAGCCGATCCTAATTTAGGTAGGTACGGGACTTTTTTGGCAAGCGTGTGTTATAGTGATAGGGGAGAAGAAATGACCCGCCTTTTGGTCGAATATGGGGCCGATATAACCCTAATTGATAGCGTAGACAAAAACTCTGTATTGCAGTCGGCAGCTCATAGTAATATGGTATGGTTGGTAAAAAAGTGCCTAGAAGCAGGAGTGGATGTCAATTATAAAAGTAGAAATAGATATACGGCATTGTATTATGCAACAAGCACCAGTTATAGCATTACTCCTAATGTGGAGCAAAATGCCATTGAAATTATTGACCTTTTATTAGCCAATGGTGCTGAACTGAATTACTTCAATGGCAAATCAGGAACTGCTCTTCACGCTGCCTGTGGACGTGATTCGTGCCTGGAAGTAGCCCAACACCTCATTGAATTGGGGGCAGATATTCACGCCAGCACCACAGAAGGTTTTCAGCCCATTCATAGTGCGGCTGCAAGTGGCGAGGTGGAAGTCCTTAAACTATTAATCAGCAAAGGAGCCAATATCCACCAAGCAGATGGTAAAGGGAATTTGCCTATTCATTATATTGCGGGTGGAGTACTCAGCAAAGCGAAAGACCGTGAAAGTAAATCCTTAACAAAAATGCGCTACTGGATTAAAACGGGCTACCCACTACATCCACCCAGTGTTAAAATAGGTGTTACGACAACAGGAGCAATTGTCGATAATTTTAAACGCGAAAAAAAAGTAACAGCTCACCAAGCCAATATCCTCTGCGAATTATTGGAGCTAGGACTCGATCCAGGAGAAACCAATGAGAAAAAGACCAATTTATTCCATATCGCTGCTCGCCTCAATCATCCCGAATTGTTGAAAGCCTGCCTTAATCATCCTGTACCACTCCTCAATCAACAAGATGCATTTGGCTGGACACCACTGCATTATGCCGCCCTTCATGATGATAAAGTTTGTTATGATATTCTAATACAAGCAGGTGCAGATACTAGTCTGAAATCTCGAAAAATACGCAAGATTGCAAAGAAACGATTCGCAAGTGGAACGAAGGCAAGTGATGTGCGGTAGTAAGAGAATTATAATCCCTCATCCACTCATTGCGTCTACCGCGTAAGGGATAGCAGCGATAGCTTGTCGAAGTAGGTGCGTAGGAATGCTTCGACTAGCAGGGCTGACGAAGGAAGACACTGCTAGGCGATTAGCAAGCCTAGCCCCTACAAGGCAACTATAAGCGAATAGCCCGACCCCCTTCTCCATAACAATGGGTTGAAACCCATTGTTATGGAGAAGGGGGATACGCCCAAAAAAATAAATAGTGGAATAATCGAAATGTTGTATTTTTAAAGCCTATTTCTCTCAATTTCTCTATCTGCTCATGATTGACTTCCCGCTTACAGCTACTACCATTGACCTAAGTGATCACCAACTAAAAGAAGTGCCAAAAGAGTTGCTTGCTTACAAGCAATTACAGCACCTTAAACTCAATGGAAACGAACTTCAAGCACTACCGAGTTGGTTGGTAGAATTAAAGGAGTTGCGAAAATTAGAACTGTCCAATAATGAATTTGCAACAGTGCCAGTTGATGTCTTAGAATCCCTTCAATTAGAGTTTTTAAATTTAGGTTCCAATAAAATTACCCAACTACCCCAAAGCGTAGAAGAACTGGCTAAGATTAAGTTATTGATCTTACGAAATAATCCTATCAAGCGATTTCCATTGGCAATATGCTATTTGACAGACCGAAAGCAAAAAGAACTAATCCCTGTTTATTTAGATGAACTCATGGCATTGCCCAAGCAACTGATCCAATTGGCAGATCGTAGTTTATTGGAAGAACTCGTACCTACTTTAGAAATCAATGCCAATGCAAAAGGCTGCTATATTATTCACCCACAAGCTAGTCGCCGCTTGCCACTTGATAATGCAGTGATTAACTTTTTCAAATACCTCAAAGAGCAGTCAATTGCACTTCCAATAGGTCAGCAATTATTTTATTTGTTATTACAACATGTAGCTATTACGACCTATAATCGCAAAACGCTTTTTGAATTATACAAACATCCCGTACAGATATGTCAAAAAGCTATTACGCGGCAACTTCGTTATACTCAACCTCTTTTTGAAGAACGTCCTATAAATAAACAAGCTTATGTCTATGTAGGGGGTTATACCGTTCAGTCTAAAACAAAACTCAAGGAGGTGATAGAGGGCTTAGGCGCGCAGTACCAAACAGAAATAACCACACAAACCACACATATACTACTAGGAAGAAGAATTGCCTTAACATTGAATGGGCAGCAGACGCAGATGGTCTATTTAAACGAGGGGCAACTACAACAACAATACAATCAACAACATAATCCTTATTTGTTGGGAGATACTGCCGCATTACAAGGGCATCTTACACATATCAAAGGATTATTATTAAGCAACGATAGTGCTAATGTGCATTTAGGGCTTAGTTTATTGGAAAGTTTAGGGTTACCAAAAGAGTTGATGTCCTTAGTATTTGCTGTTTCTAAAGAAGGGGAAAGCAAGGAAGTGCGAAAGGAAGCAAAGAATTTACTATACTTATATGGCTCAGATCGTTTACAAGATACCCTTAGTAATCAACGTCCCTTGTATTTGGCAGGTCATTATAATAAACGAGATCGAGAAGTACGCGTCAAGCGGATTCTATTTTTCGCAGAAGAAGCAGATATAGACCCTTTCTGGATGTTTTACTACATGTTCCGAATCTACGGACTTTGTGATTTACATCTCCTCAATGCTTATCCCAAAAACAAAGAATTAGAACAAGAAATACTGCACAAGCTTGTCAAAAATCCACAAGATATTCGTTTAGATGGAATGGAGTTTTTAAAGGAGTTTCCTACACTACTTTTGGAACATGCCGACACAGCTAAACATTTACGGATAGAAAAATTACAAGCTAAACAACTGCCTGAAAACTTGGGTGACTTCCAACAATTGGAGACCTTAATCATTCGTGAAATGGAATGTTTAAAGGAGCTACCTACTAGTATCTGCACACTAGCACAACTGCAAGAACTAGCACTAATTGATTTGCAAATTGATCGTTTGCCAGCGTATATCGGGCAACTTCAAGGACTTGAGAAACTATTGCTCAATGAATGCTATCACCTAAAACATTTACCCGATTCTTTTTACCGTTTAGCGAATTTGCAGCATTTAGCACTAAATAAAAATGGACTAGCAGCTATTGACAAAAACATTGGACAACTAAAACAACTACGTCATTTAGAAATTCGGGAATATAATCGTATGATTATTGATTTTGAAGGCATTTACCAACTCCCTCATTTAGAATGTCTTGAAGTAGCTAGTAGATATACTACCCATGTTGCGGATGGCATTTCTGAGTGTTCAAGCTTAAAGGTGTTAAAGTTCGTTTTAAGTACCACCGAAAGATTGCCATACGATCTTTCCAAATTATTGGAACTAGAAGAGTTGATGATCAGTTGTGAGTATTTAGAAGTCTTGCCGCCAAACCTGGAGCAACTCAAAAATCTTCGAAAACTAAGTATCAACATGGCAGCAGGATTGAAAGAATTTCCAAGCTTTATTTATCAGTTAGCAAACCTAGAAGAATTGCGACTAACTCATTTTGCTTGGGGAAATTTACCAACAGGAATTGCACAATTACAAAAATTAAAACAACTAGAGATTATCAGTTTAAATATAACAGAGTTACCAAGTGATTTGCCACAACTAAAGCAACTAGAAAAATTGAATGTCCAAACTTGTAAGGGGCTAAGTACTTTACCGTCTGGCATCGAAAAGATGCCTGTTCTAAAACAAGTAAAAGCCTATTCTACACGTCGTCCTTTCCAGCGTGAATTGGAGCGATTACTACCACATTGCCAAATTTTTCATTAATGAGTCAAAAGAAATCACTAAATATCACAGGAAACGAGACCTCCCTATGCTTGAACTACTCAGAAATTCAAGAAATCCCTAAAGCAATCCTACAATGTGCCGAACTAGAAAGCCTTACCATCAACGGCACCTATCACCTTCCCGAATGGCTATCTCAATTGACCTCGTTAGAATCACTGGCTATATATGGCGAGTACAAGGAGTTACCTGATTGGCTAGAACGATTGACGCAACTAAAAAGATTGGAACTTTCGGGATACTTTACCGAACTTCCTGCTGTGGTTACTCGCCTTACCTCCTTAACAGAACTTATTTTAGAAGATAATCAATTAGCTACCTTACCCGATTCCATGCTTCAATTAGAACAACTGATTGAGCTAGATTTATGCCAAAACCAGTTTACAGAATTTCCTGCTATACTCACCCAAATGCCTTCGCTCTTGTATTTAAGTTTATTTGATAATCTTATTACTAAAGTGTCTGCACCTGTCATCGCCTTTTGCGAACAGCTAGATGATTTTAGTATTCTAGGTACGCTTCCTGTTTTTACACTTCCTATTGATATTGTATTTGCTAGTAAAAAGGTACAAGGTTTTTTTTCTGCGATGAATGTTCGTGCAAAGCAGCTATATTCGGGTATCAACCGTATTGCTAAAATTTTATCTCGTAAACAGCTAACTGATCTCCTGCCCAATATTTATTACAACATAACACAAAAAACCTTGTTTGTAGGACATGCTGAAAATCCACAAGCTATTGACATCAACCTAGAACTTGGTAATTTTTTCGCCAAACTAAAACAAGAACAGCTTAGTACTACGCACATACAACATTTTTATTATCTACTTATTCAACATCCAGAAGCGGCTAACTTAGATCGAAAACAACTATTGGAATTAATTGATACTAAGACCAAAGTATATCAAAAGCTTGTTATTCATCAACTCGCACAAACGAGTCCGACTTTACAAGAAAAACCACTAGCACCAGATTGTTGTATTCGCGCTATTGGTAAAACAGTACAAGCTAAAAAAGCAATTCAATCCTTATTGCAAGCATATCAAATTGTTTATCATAGCCGCACTACTCCTGATACAACACATATCTTGCTAGGAGCTAATCCCAAATTAAGCCCTAAAGAACAGCGAGAGGATGTCGTATATTTAACAGAATCCGACTTACAAACTTATGTCAACGAAGTAAATACGCCTTATTTATTACAGGAAGGAACGACCGATACCCATTCGAATCAAAAAATTCGAGAACTGCTACTGAGTACTCAAGAATCCAATATTGGCATTGCTTTGGGTATGTTGGAAGGCTTAGGCTTACCCAAAGAATTGTTAACTTTAGTTTTTGCAGTATATAAAGAATCAGAAGAAAAAGAGAATAGACAATTGGCAAAACAGTTATTGACCTTATATGGAGATGCCAAGCTCAAAAGGATGTTAGGGAGTCGGAAAAGTTTGGTCGTGAAAACAATAGCTAACCAAGATAAAAGAAATGAAGACACTAAAATACGATTACAATTTTTTGCAGAACAAGCAGGATTAGATGCCGTCGAACTGCTATATTTTATCTATCGAAAAACAGGCGATTTTGAAGCCTTATTACTAGAAATGGCAGCTCACTCCCCCTTTCTTTTGGAGTTATTACAAACCATGAAGAAAAATGACTTACTCCATATCAAAGGTAGTGTAAACCTAGCATCCGTACTTCCTAAAGTATATCAAATACCCACACTAAAAACCCTTGTTCTCGAAGAATTTAGAGATCGGAAACTGGCTAGTGGCATTAGCCAATTAAAACAATTAAATGCCTTCTCACTAAAAAGAAATCGCTTTACAAGTACCTTACCCGAAGACTTTAGCGATTTAGAAAACCTAGAAATACTCACGCTTTGGCAAGTAGATATAACAAGACTACCACAAGATATAGGGAAAATAAGAACCCTAAAGCACATGGTCATTCGATATGCGCCCTACCTAAACGAGCTACCTACATCACTATATGAGCTACCAAATTTGATCGCACTTCATTTAAAAGCAGTCGCTTTGCAAAAGGGAATAGCTCCACAAATTTCACAACTACAAAGCTTGAGGCAACTATGTATTTCTAATATAGAAAAATTAAGCATCCCACTAAAAAACGTGTACGAATTAGCACAATTAACAACCCTAGAGTTAACAATGTGTAATTTAAGTCAGTTACCAGAAGGCATCAGCCAATTAGCTCCCACTTTAAAAAAACTAAGGCTCTCCAATAATCCGCTAAAAAAACTACCTCCTGATATTGCCGACTTACAGCAACTCGACACACTAGATATAGGACATCTTCGCAAATTGCGCCCATTTCCCAAAGAAATATACGAGCTGACCAATCTAAAAACATTGAATATGCCCAATCATGGTTGGAATACCATACCCGAAGGTATTTCACAATTAAAAAATCTAACGCACCTCAATTTTAGCTATTCCAACTGGACACATTTACCCCATGATATAGTCGAACTCAACGACTTAGAAGTACTAGACATTCAATTTTGCAACAAACTTCGCGTCCTACCCCAAAACCTAGAAAAGCTCACTAATTTAAAAATGATCAGTGTAAGCGGTATAGATAAAAAATTAGTAAGCCAACTCAAAGAGATTTTTCAATATACGACCTGTCAGATTTATGGCTGACAAACATACACCACAAACTTTTCATGTTCTGCCTTGATTTGCACGCGTGGAAACATGCGTCGCAAATGCGTTTGATAATTCAAGTGCTGATTAGCCACTAGTACAAAACGCCCCGTAGGCTTCAAGCAACGCAGCACCTCCCAAAACAAACGAAGCGACACCTCCATATTATTTTCATGCTCAAAGTGAAAAGGTGGGTTGGTCACAATCAAATCAAAGGTGTTTTGTTTAAATTGTTCCAGCGAATCATCCCATATAAAATGCGTATTAACAGTTGTTACATTCAACTTTGCCGACTCAATCGCCAAATACGTATCATCTAGTAAGTACAAAGTAGCAGTTGGATTTTTCTTTCGAATAAAAGCTCCGATCACCCCATTTCCCGTTCCCACATCCAATACCGATTGTTCCTCCTCCTTAATATCCAAATTCTCCAATAAAAACTGTGTCGCATAATCCACCCGCTTTGCCGAAAATACCCCATAATACTGCTGTAAATCCGCATGTCCTTCCCAAGCAATCAAATGTTTTATTTTGCGCTTTGGCATATCCTGTTTCTTTTTTCGCAACACCAACACCCGCGACTTTTTCCAAGCACGACTTTGTTCCACCTCCTCAAAATAATGACCAGCTAGTTCTAAAATCTGAGGGCTAAAATGCCGCGTCATAAAACCTGCCAATACAACACCAGTTGCCTCCAATCCCTCACAAATATGTTGTAAATATAAGTCCCACAAATCCAGTGATTTTGGAATTTTTAAAATCGCCACCGTCTGTTTTTCTTTCCATGCCTCAAGCGGCATCAAAGCCTTCAAAGACTGCTTCCCCAAGCCATTCAAATCCCTATTTTTTTGAACCGCTTTTTCCTGACTTTTATAAGCAATCACCTGCGTCAAATTATACCGATGCAAGGTACAAGTCAAAAAACCAAAACGATCATGGTAAATCGCCACCTTCGTACTTATAGGCAATTGCAAGTCGTCCAAATACTGCAACAAATGCTCATCCGCAGCACTCCACGCCTTCAAAGAACGATTCGTAGTGCTAGGGTAGCGAAGCAGTTGATATGTTTTGTGTTGATAAGTAAAATTCATAGCCACAAATATAGAAAAAGGCTGTTCAGCAAAATGCCAAACAGCCTAATATTATTCATTCTATCTTTATTTTCCTCTTTTTCACATAGCTATCGCCAGTGCCCATTATCCTCTACTACCACGCTTTCCTTTTCCACCACGTTCCCCTCGCTTCTCATCTCTCAATTCCTTAAATCGCTCCAATTGTGCAGGTGTCAATACCGATTTTACATCAGCACGAAGCTCCTTTTTCAAAACCTTCATTTGCTCGCGATCCCCACTACTTTTAGCCGCTTTAATACCTGGCTTATGCTCCTTAAAAATCGCCGTTAATTGTGTTTCTTGAGAAACGGTCAAATTTAATTCAGTACGCAGTAAGTCCAAACGCTCTTCCCACTTTACCTGTCCATCTCTACCACCTTTGCGATTTCCTTTTCTTTCTGCTTTCATTGCCAGATACTGCTCATATTGGCTAGTACTCAATACACTTTCCAATTTTGAATTAGCCGATTCGCGGAGTGCCTTCATTTCACTTCGATCTACCTCTCCCGATTCGCGTAACGATTTGGTTTCAGAAAACAAATTCAGCAAAATGCCTTTCACCTGATTACTTTGTTGCAAACTCAAACCCAACTCACTCGTCAAACGTTCTGTTACTTTGGTCGCTTTTTCTGAAGGAGATTTACCACCGCCTTTTCCTTGAGCGTGTACTAATAATGTTCCTACTGTTAGCACTAATGCAATGGCGAAAAATTTCTTTAATGTGTTCATTTAGATGTTAAATTTAAATAATAAATAACAAGGGTACATTGGGAAAATGGATTGAAAACTTGTCATTTCTTGCAAAAAACATCCCTTTGACAAACACAAAAAGAAATTTATTCTCGAAGCGTGATTTTTTTTTCATTTTTTTTTGGCGTGTCCCCAATTGCCCATCAAAACATAGCAGGTTTTGTAGGGGCAATGCCT
>JAHDCM010000102.1 GCA_020629895.1 Bacteroidota bacterium | reverse complement strand
CACAATATCCAAATGCCCCAACGGGGCAACATCAATAATATAGGGTAGAGACCCTATGAAATTAACAACCATGACACCAACTATTCTAGTTACCAACGATGACGGCATTACCTCCACAGGCATCCGTACCCTCATCGACGAAGTACGCCACCTCGGAAAAGTAACAGTTGTGGCACCCGATAGCCCTCAATCGGCAAAGGGACACGCCATCACGATCAACCAACCTTTGCGACTAGCAAAGGTCGATATTTTTGAACATTGGGGCATTGAAGCCTACGCCTGTTCAGGCACACCCGTAGATTGTGTTAAGTTAGCGGTAGATAAAGTCTTTCATGACAAACCTGATCTATGTGTATCAGGCATCAATCACGGTAGCAATTCGGCAATAAATGTGATTTATTCTGGTACCGTTTCTGCGGCGATGGAAGCCGCTATTGAAGGGGTACCCTCCATTGCATTCTCTTTACTCAATTACAGCGCGCAGGCCAATATGGAACCTTGTCGTCCTTACGTCCGCGAAATAGTCACCTCCTTACTCCAAAATGGAGACGGGCGAAAAATGCTACTCAATGTCAATATTCCCGCACTAGCACCCAATGAAATAAAAGGTATTAAAATATGCCACCAAGCTCAAGCCTTTTGGAATGAAGAGTTTTATGAGCGAGAAGACCCCATTGGTAGAAAATATTACTGGCTAACAGGTGAGTTTGTTAATGATAAAGATGATCATGATGGAGATCAAACTGCGCTAGAGGAGGGGTATGTATCAGTCGTACCATTACAATACGACCTTACCGCCTATAAAGAAATAAACTATTTGCAAAACTTACTTAAAAAGTAGTGAGGATAGACGATGGGACAATTTTATAATAACTACTCAAACGTCTTTCCAATAATCCCAAACAAGCAACTATGAAAGACTCTATTATCCCAGGATTAGTAGCAGGCATCTGCATACCTATTGTCTTTTTCTTTATTGTCAAAGGACTTGGTTATCTATTAGGTGCCTTCCTATTTGATGGCTTCAATGGATTTTCGTTGAAACTAAACTGCATATTAGCCATTGTAGCCAACCTCATTCCCTTTCAAATATTTAACCGACAAGGAAGGTATCGGGCAATGCAAGGAGTGATCTCAATGACTTTTGCCTTAATCGCAGCCGTACTAATTTACTTTCGAAGTGCTTTTTTTAGCTGAAAAAAGAAAAAGGCGGATACATGTTGCATGTACCCGCCCTTGCTTTTAATTGGTAGTATGTGTATTATATTTGACCTATCTTGGAGTCAAAATTAAAGTACACTCATCAGTAGAGTTGTCGTAGAAAGTAACTTTCCATTGAACAGAAATAATACCTGTATCAGGATTAAGAGATCCCCAAGTTACACCTTCAATGATACGGTCTCCATCACTGTCAGTATCTGTGTGCATAGGAATGTTGAATTGATTAACATCAACGATTTCAGCAGTTACATCAGCAGGAAGTAAATCAAAACCACCGAAGTTCTTGATGATAAATTGCTTTTCATTTACAATAGAAGAAACGATTTCTACATCGTAGTCATAGTCACCAGATTGACAAGCGTCATCAGCTCTGTATAAGCCTAAGTACTTATCGCGGATTAGTTGATCACAGTTTTCACCTTCAAAACCATCATTACAGTAGCAGTAGCATTCGCCATCTGTTTCATCATAAAGTGGAGAGTCAGCAGTTACATTATCAGGACAAGTTACATTGAAGCACAATACTTCAATTTCACAGTTGTCACCTTCAAAACCGTCTAAACATTGACATTCAGCAAGGTCAAATTCGTTGACTATACAATCACCACCATTATCACAAGTAATCAAGTCACAAGGGGTTTCTTCGACACAAGAAGTAAAAGATAAAGCTCCCAAAAGCATTACTGCCATTAGAGAATAAGATAATGTTTTCATTCTAGCAAAATTCATTTTTTATTGGATTTTGGGTTTGAGAAATATTTTTGAAATCATTTAATTTTTGGATGATCTAGGGACAGATCTTATTAATGTTGAGGTAGTGCTGCCTTCATAGACTATTAGTAATCACACAAGTTTAACAAAAATTAGCAAGCATACTAATTTTACAAGATATAGACAAAGGTGAAATAGTTTTGAAAAAGCAGGCTGAAATAAAAAAGAGTTACGATAAGAGGGCTTTATAAATTTTCTAATTTTTGGGTATTTCTTCACAAAAATAAGATAATTATGAGGATATTAGGAATGAAGATAAAATAAATGTACAAATTTGGGTAGATTATTTTTGTACTTATGTTTTATCAAAAGAGAATTAAAAATTACGATACAAGGTATCTATCTTCTGTGTTTTCAGTATTATTATAGATAAAAATATGAGTCAATCAACAGCGCGGATGCCTAGAGGGATTCCGTATATTATAGGAAACGAATTTGCCGAGCGGTTTAGCTTTTATGGAATGAAGGGTATTTTGACCATCTTCATGACTAAATACTTGGTAGATAGTAGTGGAGAATTAGCAACGATGAGTGGACAAGATGCCTCTTTTTGGTATCATATTTTTGTGTTTGCCACCTATTTTACACCACTCATTGGGGCAATCATAGCTGATGTGTTTCTAGGAAAGTACAAAACAATTATCACCTTATCTATTGTGTACTGCTTGGGACACCTTGCGCTTGCCTTAGATGAAACCCGACTAGGTCTAACCATCGGATTGACCTTGATTGCCATTGGTTCGGGAGGTATCAAACCCTGTGTGTCAGCTCATGTAGGTGATCAATTTCGCCCTGAGCAATCCTCGTTATTAGATAGGATATTTGATTGGTTTTATATGGCCATTAATATTGGTTCGGCACTCGCTTATTTGCTAATTCCTTTTATACTGGCCAAGTATAATAGTCCTGCACTTGCTTTTGGCTTACCTGGTTTATTGATGTTTATTGCCACCATCATTTTTTGGATGGGACGAAATGAGTTTATTTCGGTAAAACCCACACCACCTAAACAGTATTGGGCAACCTTAAAAACACCAGAGGTCAAGAAAGCTATTTTTAGCCTTATTCCTGTGTATTTATTAGTGTCTGTATTCTTTTCGCTCTTTGACCAAACAGGTTCGACATGGGTCTTGCAAGCCGATATGATGGATCGAAATGTGAGCTTTTTAGGCTTTAATTTTCAGGTGCTTCCTTCACAGATACAATCGCTTAACCCCATCATGATTATCCTCTTCATTCCGATATGCACTTATCTGATTTATCCCTTTTTGAATCGCTTTTTTAATTTGAATGGCTTACGTAAAATAGCCATTGGAATGGTACTGGCAGGCTTATCTTTTATTATATGTGCAAGTGTACAAAGTGGTATTGTAAATGGTGAAAATCCCAATATCATGAACCAGTTCTTTGCCTATTTGTTGCTAACGATAGGAGAGATTATGGTATCTATTACTGCATTGAGTTTGGCTTACACACAAGCACCCAATCGTTTGAAGTCGTTTATTATGAGTTTTTACTTGTTGGCGATTTCACTAGGCAATTTGATTACTGCCATTGTAAATTGGATTATGCCTAAACCAGAGGTAAAAGAAGGAGCAGATGCCACAGCAGTACTATTTGGTATAAGTCCATATTACTTCCTATTTTTTACAGCCCTTACTTTTGTTACCGCCATCATCTTATGGGTGTATTCTTCTTATTATAAAGAGGTACGTTATATCCAGACGGCTGATATGATTGAATAAAATTATGTTCGAATTTATTAAAAGAATGCTGCGACAGCAGGAAGAAGAAAATAAGCCTTTTTTGCATGAGGAACTAAAACGCTCTGATTTTGATCAGTATGGTTATGGTATCTGGTTGGGTATTAAAGGACAGCTTTTTTTCTTGGAGAAGTTGAAAAATGCCTATCGGAATTTTGACCTAAAAGAAGAAAGTTGGCGGGAACAAGGTGCCAATAATAACAATATTGTATTTGTGATAACTCCTAAAAGTAAAGGTTTTGTGTGGACTTGGGATACAGAAATGACTATTAATAAACAAGACCCACAATATTTTTGTGATTATCTAAAAGATCAAATTCTGTCCTTGAATTATAAGGTATATATGTCGGATGTAAAGCAGTATGTGCGGAAAGAATATGTAGAACGGACAGAACGACATTATTTGAAACCGCGTTTTAGTTTGGCAGCTTTTGCAGCAGGGGAGCGAGTAAATCAACTTTATGGGAATATTACTATCGAACATCTAATACATAATGAGGAGCCTATTTCCCTTCGTTTGGTTTGCCAACCTTATTCGGATCATAAATACGAAGAGGCGAAAGATTTTGGAGATTTAATGAGTTGCTTTTTTGCGTGAGGGATAGAAACGGTAGCTTGGCGAAATGGCTGCTTTGTGAAGCAAGGACTAGTGGGGCTGACAGCGGAAGACACCACTAGGATTATGCTGAACAAGCAGGTATGAGCCAACTACAAGTGGATAGCCCGACCTGAAATAAGGATTGAGGGACTGGAGGATTGAAGGATTGAGGTAATTGGTATGACCATGTTCCGCCAGTTCCCGAAAGACTTATGAAAGGACACGCCCAATAATTACATCGGTTCTAACACACACTCATATTTTATAGAACTTGTATCACCTTCAGCAATAGTCGTGACACGGTAATCTATCTCAATTTTACCAGTAGAGGTATTTATTTTTCCAATAGAAGCACCTCGAAGTGTACGTTCTTGATTGTCTTGTTGTTCGAAAAATTGGAATTGAAGACTATTTTTAACAGTCCCTTCTGCGGGTTTGTCGAAACCTTGTAGAGATTCGAAGAAAATGGTGTGTATCTTGGCGGTAGAAGCAGGGTTTACTTTACAACTATAAATAATGGGGTCAGGGTATCGGAAGCTATAAATACTATCATTATTTTCGACATAGAAGGTATCTACTTCTAGGAAGCTAGTTACTTTGTAGTCGCCTAAAAATTTGGCGCGGCGTTCAGTATCACAACTTATATCTCCATCTTCATAGCCTGGATTGCATACGCATATCGCATTGATACATTCGGAGTTTTCGGGACAATTAATACCAAAGCAAGGGTTTTCTTCAGAGCAATCAACACCTTGAAAAGCCTCTCCGCAGTCGCATTTAGCATTAAAATTCGCATCTATAATACAAGAAGCTCCATTTTTACAGTCAAGAAATTTACAAGGATCTTCAATTTCACATTCATCTCCAATAAAGCCTTCTGGACACTTACAGAAAGGCTTTCCTAAACTATCTAATTCACATTCGGAGCCATTAGAGCAGTTGAGTGTTTCACAGGGAACGGTATCTTGGCAGTTGGTACCTGCAAAACCTGCTTTACATTGGCAGTAAGCACGTTCTCCATCCACACTAATGACACATTGTCCATTGAGTCCGCAATCTATATTTTGTTCTTCACAGGGGCTTGGACGATCACACATAGCGAATATGCAAACGATGATTAGGAGTAGGAAACTGAGGGAACATTGTTGAAAGATGCTAGATGCATTCATTTTGCTTGCTTTGTTTAGTAAAAGGGATCAGTGTTTTTTAGTAGGTAGACTGTCTAAAAATACAGGAGACAGTCATTAAAGAAACACTCATTTTGTTAAGGAGTTACAAAAATAGAACCTACAAGGCTAAAAGTATAGCCTTTGAACATATTTCATTGCTTCTATCGGTTGGTGTAAGACATTATTTCCTCTAAAAATAAGCGATTATTAGACAAACGAGGAATTTTGTGTTGTCCACCTAATTTGTTTTTGGCTTTTAACCACTTATAAAAGGTATTAGGAGGAGCTACCTTTATAATAGGTGCGCGTAAGGCTAGATTTTGGCTTCGTTTGGCGGCATAATCAGAGTTGACAGCTTGTAAGCCTTCATCCAGTGCCTGTTTAAAGTCTTCTAGTGCGGTAGGTAATTGAGTGAACTCAATTAGCCATTCATGACAACCACTATTGTTGCTAGAAATATAAACGGGAGCAACCGTATATTCTTGTACATTAGCGGCAGTTTGTTGACAAGCATAGGCAATGGCTTGATCGCTATTGGCTACCATTACTTCTTCTCCAAAGGCATTGATAAAATGTTTAGTCCGTCCTACTACTTGGATCCGATAAGGAGCTAAAGTCGTAAAACGAATGGTATCGCCAATGAGGTATCGCCATAAGCCGCTGTTGGTAGTAATGACGAGGGCATAAGTGGTATTGGTTGCGACCTGATCTAAACTTAATGCGCGCGGGGTCTCTTTTTGGAGTTCATGGAGTGGAATAAATTCGTAGTAAATGCCATGATTACTTAGTAGGAGCATGTCATCTCTTCCTGCTTCGTCTTGGATGGCGAAAAAGCCTTCAGAGGCATTATAACTTTGCCAATATTGCACAGTAGGAGAGGGAAGTAGTTGTTGGAATTCTTGTTGGTAGGGAGTGAAGCTTACACCACCATGTATATAAAGTTCTAAATTGGGCCAAACTTCTAGGATATGTTGGGCTTTGGTTAGTTGAAGTATTTTTCGAAAAAGAACTAAGTACCAAGTAGGTACACCAGCTAATTGGGTGATATTTTGATGAATAGTTTGTTGAGCGATTAGGTTTAGTTTTGCTTCCCAATCGGCCATTAAAGCGATCTTGGGAGAAGGAGTGCGTAGGATATGCCCAAGCCAGGGAATGTTTAATAGTAAGATAGAGGAGATGTCACCTGCTTGAATTTGTGGGTGTAGGGAGCTTACATTACTACTTCCACCAATAATTAAGGATTTTCCTTTAAAAATAGATGTATTGGGGATGGCTTGCGCATATAAGGTCATCGTATCACGCGCTCCTTTATAATGTCCCTCTTTTAATGCTACATCACTTACAGGAATAAATTTACTTCGTTGACTGGTGGTACCCGATGATTTGGCAAACCATTTAATAAAACCTGGCCAAAGTATATCTTTAGCTCCCTGTTGCATGAGTTGGATATAGGGATAGAGACTTTCATAGTCTTGTAAAGGGACGGCTTGTTGGTAGGTGGATAGTTGCTTGATTTGTGGGTAATGATGTAATTGTCCCCATTGAGTATTTTGGGCTGTATGTATTAAGTGTAGTAAAAGCTGTTGTTGAGAGGCTACTTGTTCTTCTCCTCGTTGAATAGATGGCGCGCGTTTTTGAAAGTAATGACGAATAGTAGTATGAAGGTAGCTATACATTAATATAAGACTTAGAGTTGTAAGTAATATAACGATAATAAATGATAGAATAGAAAGAGTTGGTGGAAATATAAAGGGTGTATTTCGTTGTTTAAACAATGACCGAAGCAAATAGTGTACAGAATTCTATACAGAAAATCGGTGATTCAAAATAGTTGATTTTTTTTTTGAAAAAATGTTTTTGGCTATAAGCCTTTATTGGTAAGGCTTTGGGATATATGAGGATAAAAAACGTTCTAGTACGGTTTCTTATTTTAAGACACCAGTGTAACCAATTTTGAACAACTGCCGTATATATAATTGTAATTCGCAATAACACATAAAACAAACCGTCATGAAAGCATTAACAAACATCTTTACCTTCGTTATTATCTTCACTTTATTTACAGCTACGGCTTTAGCAAATAACACAGGAGATAAAAATAAAACAAAAGCAACTCCTGAAGTAGCAGAAAAAGGAAACAAAGCATTAAAAGGAGTGATGGTATTCGATAAAATGCCAATTGTAGATAAGGAAATCTGTAATATGGAGTTAGACTTTGACTTGGTGATAAATGGAACGGATGTAGAATTTGTGAACAAGTCTATTGGAGAGTACTCGCATGTAGAAATTATGTATGGAGATGGTAATATCGCCAATAGCTTTGAAAATAAGCACACTTACACAAAAGAAGGCATTCACTATGTAGCGGTATCTATTTACAACCAAAATACAGGATGTATGGATTTTGTAGGAGCCAATATCTTTATTGGAGAGCAAGCAGATGGTTCTAATGAAACAGTGATTAAGGCAACGGATTTGAATGCTGATAACATTGCTAACTTAGCCAAGTAATTTTTTGAAAAAATAAATGGCGATGTTTGTTCTGTAATAATGTAAATGCAAAATAATTGACCAAATAAACCTGCTAGAAATACAATTCTAGCAGGTTTTTTCTATTTATATACAAATCATACCTATTTGGAATGATTGTTGGCGCAATAATAGAAACGCCAACCAAAGTTATCAGATAGAAACTTTTCATTTTTAAGAAAAGAATCACCCTAAACTAAACTTTTAGATCCATGAGAAAAGTAAAAAACCTCTTGGCCTTAACAGCCATTACCCTATTTTTAGTGTCTAATCTATTTGCTACCAATAGTGATAAGGGAAAAAAAGAAAAAGCTAAAAAAGAAACCAGTGAGAAACGAAATAAAGCCCTAAAAGGAGTGATGGTGTTTGATAAAATGCCTGTTCTGGACAAAGATATATGCAACCTAGAATTGGATTTCGATCTAGTTATTGATGGTAATAAACTAGATATTCTAAATAAATCGGTGGGTGAATTCTCAGATGTGGAAATTATATATGGAGATGGAAAGGTCGCGAATAGCTTTGAGAAAATACACCAATACGAAAAAAGTGGCGTACATTATGTCGCTATTTCTATTTTCGACAAAAATACAGGATGTATTGATTTTGTAGGAGCCAATGTCTTTATTGGAGAAAAAGGCGAGACAGGACATGCCAATCAGGTAATTATCAATGCTAAAGATTTAAAAGCCGATGAAGTAGCCAATTTGCATCAAAAGAATTAAGATAGTTTCTAAAGAGAAGTTAATGAAAATGAAAAAGGGAACGTCGAATTTACCGACTTTCCCTTTTTTCGTGTATATCAATTTTTTTGCGTCTCAATTCAAAATTTCTTCCCAAATACACCCGTTTTACCTGCTCATCAGCCGCCAACTCCTCTGCTGTTCCCGATTTCAATAAATTCCCCTCAAACAACAAATAAGCACGATCTGTAATCGAAAGCGTTTCTTGCACATTATGATCTGTAATCAATACACCAATATTGCGATACTTCAAGCGAGCAATAATATACTGAATATCTTCTACTGCAATCGGGTCTACACCCGCAAAAGGCTCATCCAACAAAATAAACTTAGGATCAACCGCCAATGCCCTTGCAATTTCTGTACGTCTACGTTCACCTCCCGACAACAAATTTCCCATATTTTTTCGCACGTGAGCTAAACCAAATTCATCCAATAAATGCTCTCGTTTCATTTCCTGTTCCTTGCGCGTCAAAGAAGTCATTTCCAACACCGCTTTGATATTATTTTCCACACTCAAATGGCGAAAAACAGATGCCTCTTGTGGCAAATAGCCAATCCCCATACGCGCCCGTTTATACATCGGTTGATGCGTAATAGCCTGATTATCCAAAAAAATCGAACCCGAATCAGGGCGTATTAAGCCCACAATCATATAAAAACTAGTTGTTTTTCCTGCTCCATTAGGCCCCAAAAGCCCCACAATCTCTCCCTGCTCTAGCTGTACAGACACCTCATTAACCACCGTCCGCTTCCCATAACGTTTCACTAGTTTATCAGAACGAAGAATCATAATAAGTAAAAATAAGACAGATTAAAAAAGATCATCTCTTAAAACTCCCCCTCCATCACTCAATCATCCTATCACCCAAGTATGCCATCACTCAATCA
>JAHDCM010000101.1 GCA_020629895.1 Bacteroidota bacterium | reverse complement strand
CGTTTTCACGTTATTGATTGCCATCTCAATAATCGGTGCTTGATTTTTAACACCTTTCTTCTTACGCTCAATAAACTCTACCTCTATGTCACGATACTGCGCATTGATTTGAAACTCGTCAATAATTTCAATGACATCTTGGTCAATATTAATGGTATCAGAAGCGTCGATGACTAACTTGGTACCATCAGGAACATTATTGAGGGTGCGTTGGATGCTTGCTTTGTTGATAAAGGTTACATCTTCAGCTAGTTTGAGGTGCAATTTACCATCTTGTAAGTGCTTATCCTCGAATAGGAACGGCTTTTTGTAGTTGTTGTAAAGTACATAAAAGATAGCTACTGCTAAACCGATAACAATACCTGTAAGTAGATCAGTAAATACGATTCCTAAAATGGTTACCATAAATGGTACAAAGTGTGCTTGCCCTAGTCTGTACATTTGCTTGAACAGTACAGGCTTTGCTAATTTATATCCTACTAAGAAAAGGATCGCTGCTAAACTAGCTAAAGGAATTAGATTTAAGATATGTGGGATGACCATTGCACATAAAAGTAGGATAAATCCGTGCAGGATAGCCGACATTTTAGTACGTCCACCTGATTGGATATTGGTAGAGCTACGTACAATTACTTGGGTAATCGGTAAACCTCCTATTAATCCAGAAACAATGTTTCCAACTCCTTGTGCTTTTAATTCTTGATTAGCAGGTGCTACTCGTTTGAAAGGATCCAGTTTGTCGGTTGCTTCTAAACATAAAAGTGTTTCTAAACTAGCTACCACTGCTATGGTAGCTCCTGTAATCCATACAGCAGGATTAGTAATTTGGCTAAAATCGGGGAAAGTAAATTGATCAAAGAAACCACTAATACTTCCTGCTACGGGGATGGCTACAATTTGCTCGGCATTTAGTGATAAACTTGGAATACTTTGAAAGACAAGGTTCAACAAAATTCCTAGCGATACGACTACAAGTGGGCCTTGTATAAGTTGAAAAACTTTAATCTTTTTCATAAACTTTTGCTCCCACAAAACTAATATCATTAAAGATAATGCGGTAATGATAACTGCGCCTGGGCTAATTGCCTCAAACATGTAGTATAGCTCGGAAAAGGTGTTATGTCCATCTGGCTGTGTGAAGGTAAGACTACCTTCATAATCTTTATCATAACCAAATGCATGAGGTATTTGCTTGAGAATGATGATAATACCAATTCCCGATAACATCCCTTTGATAACGGATGAAGGGAAATAATAACCAATAATTCCTGCCCTCAAAAAGCCCAGGATTAATTGAAAGATTCCTCCTAATACAACGGCCATTAAGAATATCTCAAAGGCTCCAAGTTCTTGGATGGCGGTAAGTACAATAACGGCTAATCCCGCTGCGGGTCCACTAACCCCTAATTGAGAACCACTCAAGGCTCCTACAACAATACCTCCTACAATTCCTGCAATAATCCCAGAAAAAAGAGGTGCGCCTGATGCTAAAGCAATTCCAAGACATAGCGGAACTGCTACTAGAAAGACAATAATAGAAGCAGGCAAATCGTACTTCAATTCTTTCAATGGATGTTTAAGTTTGGCTGAACTCATAAGTATAAAATTTTAGAATGCATATTCCGCTTTAACAAATGATAGTTTTACTATCAAGAATAAAACCTATACCATAACACCACAAAGTTAAACTTGTTCAAAAAAAATGTGTATTTTGCCCTAAAAAGTATCACTACTATGTCTATCGAGATAAAAATAAGGCTAAACAACAATTTATACCTGCGTGATCCTCAAGAAACTACACTAGGTCAACGTATTATTAAGGATGGTATCATTTTAATTGATGAAATCGGTTTAGAGCAGTTTAATTTTAAAAAACTAGCTAAAAAAATAGGGTCAACAGAGGCCTCTATTTATCGTTATTTCGAGAATAAGCATATTTTATTAATTTATTTGGTGTCTTGGTATTGGGAGTGGATTAGCTATTTGATTGATATGCGAACGATGAATATTGAATCGGCAGAAAAGCGATTAAAAATTATTATTAAGATATTAGCTCATGCCTCGAAGAATGATCCGGCGATCAATTATGTAGATCAGGACATATTACATCGTTTGATTATAGCAGAAGGTACGAAGGCTTATCATACCAAAGCAGTAGATAGCGAAAATCAAAAAGGCTTCTTTTTGAATTACAATCAATTGACAGATAAAATAGGGAAGATTATTTTGGAAATTAATCCCCATTTTGCCTATCCAAATGCCTTGGCGAGTAATTTATTTGAGATGGCAAATAATCACTGTTATTTTGCCCAACATTTGCCTCGTTTGACTGATGTACAGGTAGAGGGAGATAATTTTGGAGAAGTGGAGAAAATGTTATGCTACTTTGCTTTTACTTTGATTGGGAAAGTTAATGAGGCAGAGTAAAAAAGAAAGTGGCTCCCTTCCCTTCTACCGATTCGACCCATATCTTTCCTCCATATCCCTCAACTATTTTTTTACAGATAGCCAGTCCAACGCCTGTTCCTTCATACTCTGTTTGGGTATGTGCGCGATTGAAAATATCAAATACGTGAGGCAGTTTACTAGTAGGAATACCAATGCCGTTGTCTTGAATGGAAAATAAATAATTTGCAGATTCTTTTTTAACAGTAATATTGATTTGAGCTTGATGTGTCAATTCATTAGCTGAATTAATTAATAAAGGTTGGTATTTTAAGCCATTCGAAATCAGGTTTTGAAAGACTTGGTAAATGGCAGTTGGATGAAGCTGCAAAGTGGGCAAATGATCACTTTCTATAATGGCATTGGTGTCTTCTATTTTAAGATGCAAACTGTTCTTTACTTTTTTTACTATTTTATTTAAATCAACTTCTTCAGGGGCATGTGTTTCGATACCTGCCTTAGAATAACTCAATAAATCATTTAATAAGGTTTCCATCCGACTAGTTGCTCCTTGAATAAAAGCAAGGTATTCCATTCCATCCCCTTTCAATTCTTTTTTGTACTTCCGTTCGAGTAAATTACCAAAACTGGAAATCATGCGAAGTGGTTCTTTCATATCGTGGGAAGCAGTAGTTGTAAAAAGATTAAGGTCTTCATTTTTGGTTTGGAGTTGCTGCATGAGTTGGTTCGACTGTGCTTGTGCTTTTTGCAAGTTTCGTTGAAAGTATCGCATTGCAATCATAATGAAGAAGCTGATTGTAATGGAGGTTAGAATATTAGTGAAGAGTTTATTTCCTGGATCCAATAATGGTTCTTTGATGATATACGGAGAAAAATTACAGATGAGCAACCCGATAACAATAATCACAAAATACAATATATCAAATTTCCAATTTTGGGCTAGTAAGGCAACAAAGGCGGGTACTGCAAAGAGAGAGATTTCAAGCTTTAATGATCCTGCTAATAAAATACACCATACAACCTGCATGATTATAATAGAAATTAAATAAAAATGTAAGGCAGTATTATATTTTCGTTGATAGATAAACCATAAGGTTAGTATAGGATGCAAAAGCCCAATAAATCCTACAAGAGAATTAGGTAAAGGGATGAAAAATAACTGAATAGAATTTATTACTAGCATTAAGATACCAGTAATCACACAAATAATATTTAGTAGCCGAACTCTTCCCTTTTCCTCTTCACTCAACTGGTCATGAATACCAAGATTATTTAAGTATTGCCATCTTTTTTTCATATAACATTATTTGGCAAGGTAAAAAAGAAAGAGGCTCCCTTCCCTTCTACCGATTCGACCCATATCTTTCCTCCATATCCCTCAACTATTTTTTTACAGATAGCCAGTCCAACGCCTGTTCCTTCATACTCTGTTTGGGTATGTGCGCGATTGAAAATATCAAATACGTGAGGCAGTTTACTAGTAGGAATACCAATGCCGTTGTCTTGAATGGAAAATAAATAATTTGCAGATTCTTTTTTAACAGTAATATTGATTTGAGCTTGATGTGTCAATTCATTAGCTGAATTAATTAATAAAGGTTGGTATTTTAAGCCATTCGAAATCAGGTTTTGAAAGACTTGGTAAATGGCAGTTGGATGAAGCTGCAAAGTGGGCAAATGATCACTTTCTATAATGGCATTGGTGTCTTCTATTTTAAGATGCAAACTGTTCTTTACTTTTTTTACTATTTTATTTAAATCAACTTCTTCAGGGGCATGTGTTTCGATACCTGCCTTAGAATAACTCAATAAATCATTTAATAAGGTTTCCATCCGACTAGTTGCTCCTTGAATAAAAGCAAGGTATTCCATTCCATCCCCTTTCAATTCTTTTTTGTACTTCCGTTCGAGTAAATTACCAAAACTGGAAATCATGCGAAGTGGTTCTTTCATATCGTGGGAAGCAGTAGTTGTAAAAAGATTAAGGTCTTCATTTTTGGTTTGGAGTTGCTGCATGAGTTGGTTCGACTGTGCTTGTGCTTTCATCATTCCATCACGAAAATACCGCATAGCAATCATAACAAAAAAGGCAACCATCGCATACAGACTTACATTAGTCAATACTATATTACCTACTACTATTATTGGTTCTATATAAATGGTTTGTAAATACTCACAAATTCCAAATACAAGAATTGTTAATAAAAAATAGGTAACAATCGTTTTCCGTTTTTCAAAAAAGAATATAACCAGTACAGGCACAATAAATAAGGTCATTTCAACTTGAGCCCTTGCCCCCATTAAAATAACCCACAACATTTGACAGGCAAGGGTCAGTATTATATGAAAATGCCTCGCAATGAGGTATTTTTTTTTGTAATTTAAAAACAAGGTAGTAGAGGTGTACGTAAACGCGATGCTCCCAGATAAAATATTGTATATTGGAAAAATGAAGATTAGAATAAGGTTAGAAAATATTGTAACTAAATTGGCAGCAACGCATATCTGATTTAAAAACTGTACTTTTATGATTTCATTTTTAGGCAGATTCGCATCTACACCTAGATTAGCAAAAAAAATCCACCATTTCCTTATTTGTTGTTTCATAGTTGATCATACAATTGAGGTATTGATACTATCTCCAATTATTTTGCCAATATGTTAATTCATTGTCTTTTTCCTTAGCTTCTAAATACTTACTTTTGTCTTTTCATCTATTTTATTCTTAAATTTTATGTTAGTAGTAGGTATTGCAGGAGGAACGGGGGCAGGAAAATCAACCGTTGTACGTAAGGTTATGGAACGATTGCCCAAAGAAAAAGTAGCCGTTATTCCACAAGACAATTATTATGTGGATAATAGCCACTTATCAGAAGAAGCGAGAAAGGCACTCAACTTCGACCACCCTTCTTCCATTGAATTTCCTTTATTGGTAGAACATGTAAAGAATCTAAAAGAAGGGCGTCCTGCACACCTTCCAATCTATTCCTACTTTACTTGTAAACGAGCAGAAGAAACCATTGAAATTTTACCCGAAAAGGTAGTTATTGTCGAAGGAATTCTAATTCTTACCAATCCTCCTTTACGTGATTTGATGGACATCAAAGTATTTGTAGATGCCGATGCCGATGATCGTCTTTTACGCTGTATTCAACGTGACATCTTAGAACGAGGGCGCAGTATTAGAGACGTATTAGAACGATACGAACAAACCGTCAAACCCATGCATAACCAGTTTATTGAGCCTAGTAAACGCTACGCAGACTTGATTGTGCCACAAGGAGGAAATAATTTAGTGGCGATTAAGGTATTAGCAGACTTAATTTCTTCAAAATGTGATTAGGAATGAGGGAATAATATCATAACAACTCATTGACCTTTTCTAATAACCACGATCGACTTACCAATTGTTTGGTTTGAGCGAACTGCTTCGCTAACTCCTTCACTTTCTTTTTGTCATAAGGATTGATCCGTACTAAATGGCGCACTGCTAGTACAAAATTGGAATAGTAAGGACGTATAGCAAATTCACGCCTTCTCAAAAATTCATAATAACTATTGAGCAGTGCTTCTAATAGATTCTCTTGTTTCAATTCATAATAGGTTTGAATCAGTATTCGCTTGGTATTTATCATAATAAAAAACTCGCGGCTATCCATTTGAAACAATAAATCTCTTGCTTCAGCAAAATCCTGTTGAAAAAATCGTAATTCTGCTAAACAATAATGATAATAATCTTCTCGGATGTGTTCCTGTAATTTGGAGCGATATACCCCTATAAATTCCTCTACCCATTGATATTCTCCTAAACGCAAACCATTTGCCACAATATTTTTATAATCATTAGGTGATAAATGCCCTTCTGCATCCAATAAAATGGACTGTTCTAACATCATTTGATACAAAGCAAATAGTTCCTTCAAATACTTTGTATCATTCAGGTTTACGCGGCGAATGCAGTAATTACGAGCATGTGTATAAATATCTGGTAATAAGCCCGTAGGCATTTCTTCGCGTGCCGTATCCAATAACTCCCGTAACTGTTTATAATGTGCTTCATTTTCTCCATCTGTAAGGGTCATGAGTGTGAAATAATAAGCCCCAATAATAGGTTCATGTTGCTCCCAGTTTTTGGACAAATACTCGAATACGTAAGGCTCAAAATGCATTTGATAGTCTATATGCTTTAAATGCTGATAACTCAACATAGAAGCATAATACTTTAGTTGGTTAATGAGGTAAAAACTCAGTAGACGTTGACTAACTTCCTGTAAATTAGGCTCTACATCTCGCTGTTGTGCTTTCATCAAAAAATAGTGATAAGACTGCTCAATCTGATAAGGTAGGTAAAAATCATTCTCATCTTGTGGAGCTTGCTTATCAATGCCTGTTCTAATATCTCGAAGGGTACTTTGAAATAACTGATCTAAATGCCGATCATTGTATATTTTTAATAACTCTAATTGTTGCAGCAGTCGGTCATTTTCCCAACTTTGTTGAATCAAAAATTGACGCAATACGCTCAATAAATTGGTCATAATAAAACGCATCTTTCCATCAACAAAAGCCTTTCCTCCTGTCACTTTTTTATAGACATAGCTTCGTTCTATTTTACGAGTCTCAAAATCAGGGGCTACCTTTACCAAATAATCACAAAGGGCAATCACCTCTTTATTGGTGTTGTAATAAGGGGAACGTACAAATTTACGAAGCAATTTAAGCTCCTCTTGACTAAGCGTTTTAAAGACTTGCAGCAATTTACTTTTCTCCATGTACTAAAGATATAATATATCCAACAAAAATTAACAACCTGAAATAGCTACTAAAATTTAATTTCGTATTTTAAGGTAAGAAAAAGACAACAATCAGTCAACAAAATCACAAACAAAAAAACAACGATAAACATCTAAAAATCAACACCCTAACAAGAACAAGCACTTATTTTAAGCAAACATTTTGCATTATTTATTTTTCTATTTCAGATATACTAAGCCTAAATTTAGGGTATCATTGAACCAACAAAGCAGAAAAATCCATAAACGTTTTTCAAAACCAACAAAGCATGATCAACAAACTTACCATACTACTTATTATCATCAGTATTGGTAGCTTGCTTGTAGCTACTACCAACTTTGTTAGTGCTTCGAACTTTACACCCACAATAGCAAGCGCACCCTCCCCTACCTCAGAAATGGAAATAGCTCAAGCCATTATAAAATCTGCACCTCCTGAAACAAGTCATCATAACATTAAATATTGTAATCAAGGGAATGACACCCTACGGAATGTCATGTTAGAATTTGCCTTTAATAAAGAAGTGTCTGACATTCATAGTACTACCGACTATACGATCACCAATGATAATAATTACATTTATAAAGTAGGCGAAATAGTACCACCTGGCAATTGCAGTTCATTCAAGCTAAAAATCACCTATACCCCCATCGAAAACATCACTGCCAGCATTGCCTCCAAACCCACTCCCGACGATACCATCACCCTAAGATTAAAGAAACAATTTCGATTTGATGTTAAAAGTTTTTATGCAAGTGGCATTACCAAACAATACAATCAAAGCGTATATGTGGATGATCTCATCATGACACCTAGCTATCGTGTGTTTAGCTTCAATATGCCTCTCAACGAAGACTACCCTAGCTTACGACAAGTCATTTCTGAATACAAACAAGCCCTACCACTCAACAAACAAACCATCTCCATCGACCTTATTATACCCACTCAAATTGACCGCTGGAATACCAATTCCCTAGATGAAAGCATCTCAAAAATGCCCGGTATCAATGTCATGGATAAACAACCCGATATTCGTGGGGGTGGAGGCTATGCCTACGGATCAGGAAGTCGCACCCTTATCCTTGTAGATGGCATGCCTTTTATGCGCGGAGATGCTGCCCTTGCCGACTGGAACTTCGTACCCCAAGAACTAACCCAACAAGTAGAAATCATCAAAGGGGCAAGCTCGGCCCTTTATGGCTCTTCGGCTCTCAATGGAGTTATCAACCTACGCACCATTCAACCAACAGCCAAACCACATACCAATATTAGTTTCCATTCTGGCATCTACCAAACCCCTAGAGACAACCAAATAAGCCGTACAGATGCCAACGGCAATACCATAGAAACACAAAAGGCCTGGTGGAATGAAGAAGAAACCATGATGCCTTTTCAATCAGGATTTAACCTAGCACATGCCCGTAAAATAGGGAAACTTGGACTCGTACTTGGTGGACATTCCTTCATTCACAATAGCTGGCGCAAAGAAGAAACAGAACGAAGAGGACGCGTAAGTCTAAAACTAGATTACCAAGTCAATAGCCGCCTAAAAATTGCACTCAACACCTACTATCAACGCAACCGATCGCGCCACTTCCTAATATGGAATGGAAAAGAAGAAAACATGTATAAGCCCTGGGAAAGTGCCGACATCTTAACCAATAAAGGCAGCAAACTCGTTCTTGATCCCATCATTACCTACGAAAATCCTAGCGCAAATAGCAAACACATTCTACAAACTCGCTACTTCAAAAGTGATGTCTTTACTCGTCAAGACGAACAAAACGACTCCGATAAAAGTACCTTCGCCGATATGTTTTATGGAGAATACCAATACCAAAAACAAATTCCTTCCGAAGGCATGACCCTTACTAGCGGAATCAATACAACAATCAATTCTGTGAGAGGACGTTTATACCTCGATACCACTTACGCCTCCTTAAATGCCGCCATCTATACCCAACTCAATAAAAGCATGTTCAACAACCGCCTCAATGTAACACTAGGCGGACGACTCGAATTAAACAAAATCAGCGATAAAGACAAAGTAGATTACGCCCCTGTCATGAAAATAGGTGCCAATTATGCCTTTACAAATACTACCCACTTACGCGCCTCTTTCGGACAAGGATACCGCTACCCTAGCATCGCTGAAAAATATATCTCGACCACCTTTGGTGTCTTTCCAGGTATCAACGAAATTCGCATCCTACCCAAAGACGACCTAAAACCCGAATTTAGCTGGAACGCCGAGCTAGGAATCAAACAAGACTTCCGCATCTTTAGCTGGAAAGCCTACATTGATGCAGCAGCATTCATCAGCCACTACAACAACATGATCGAATTTACCTTCAATTCATACACTGATCTCGACATCGGACAAGACGCCCCTTTCACCGGCTTAGGTTTTCGCGCTATCAATGCAGGATCACGTTCAGTCATCGGAGCCGAATTTAGCCTCGCAGGAAACGGGAAACTAGGTCGCATCCCACTCAATGTACTACTTGGCTACACACACATCAACCCACGCAG
>JAHDCM010000100.1 GCA_020629895.1 Bacteroidota bacterium | reverse complement strand
CACTCAATCACTAATTAACATAGGAACACCTAAAGGGAATCTTTATCAAGGAGTAGAGCAAATTGTACAACTCCCACCCAATATGAAAGGGGCTACCATAAAAGCAGATAATGCAAAGGTAAGCCCAAAAGGACCTAATCGTTTTGCTATTCGTCCATTGAGAGGGAGTGAGGTCGTATTAAATATAGTGCAAACAAAAGAAGGAAAAGAGGAAGTGGTAGCGACACAAAAAGTAGCAGTAGAAGCCTTACCCGATCCACAAATTTTTCTAAATAATGTACAAGAAGACTTAGAAACGATCAAAGCGGAGGATTTAAAAAAAGCAGCAGGTCTTACAGCGATTCTTCAGGATAAAAATATTCCTGCCAAATTTCAAGTCGTATCTTTTGTGTTGAAGCACTATCCAGCTGATGATAGCCGGGCACAAACAAGCAATAGAGGTGGACAATTTGGTAAAGAATCGAAGGCGTTGATTGATAAAGCTGCATCGGGCGATTTATTCCGATTTTCAAAAGTAAAGGTAAGAGGCAATGATAGCCAAGTTAGAGAGTTGAATGGTCCCACCTTAGAAATAGAGTAGAAACAATCTTTTTGACCAGTTTATTTTTTTGATTTTCTGGGCGCATCCCCGTTTTTTCTCGTTTTTGCCCGTTCCTGCGTCTTCGCAGGAACTAAGGCAAAAACGAGAAAAAACGGGGTCGGGCTATCCGTTTGTAGTTGCCTCGTAGCAGCCTGTTCAGCCAAATATACTGGCAGTGTCTTCCTCCCGTCAGCCCTGCCAGCATAGGCTTCACTAGGCGGCTACTTCGCCAAGCTACCACTACTATCCCTTGCGCGTAAGAGGCTGTCCGTATAATCTGTGCTAATCCGTGTAATCTGTGGTAAACATAAAATCACTAACTATAAATTAAAAAAACGATCATCACCATTTTCAGGAGTATGCGAAGCTAATGCCCAGCCTAAACAAAAAAGAGAAATAGGTAAGACAAATCCCATTAAGTTGAAAAATAGATAGGGAATATTACCAGAGTCGAAACCCGTGGTGCTTATAGAGTTGAGAAACATAGATAAGTAACCAATTTGATTGATGGCGGAAATGGCTGCACCAATCATTAAAAAATTAGCAGCAGTTTTGATTTTCATAAGTAAATGATTTAAGTAGAGACAAGGCATGCCTTGTCTACAAAGAATGAAGGGTATTTTTTGTCTACAAAGAATGAAGGGTATTTTTTGTCTACAAAAAATGAAGAGCATCCCTTGTCCACACAAGTGAAAGATAAAAAAAGCGCAATTATTTGCCACTAGCGAGGACGCTGGAGGCAAATAATTGCGCTTTTTTTATACACGGCACGCCCAGATTAATATCTTACAAAAGAAACACCAATTAAACTAGCATTTGGTTGATAAATATTGAAATCTTTGACGGTAACTGTTTTATCTAAATTAATATCACCCAATAAGTATTGACTAATTAGACTTGCTTGTGAGCGATATAAATTATAATCGACTACAGTAACAGTTCCATCACCACTACAATCACCTGCATGAAGTGCAAATTTCCCCCCACCAACATCTGCTACTTGTCCAGTACCAAAAGCTTGATTGGCTCCACTTGTAAAGTCATACAATGCGTTGAGGCTAACAGTTCCATTTGACATGACATCCAAATGGTTTCGATGGCGTACAACAAGGAAGTAAGAATCGTTATAGTTTAGGTTTTTGAAGCTTAAACCAGCTACTCCATCTACATCAGTAATGGTTCCATCTTCCAATAACAGAGCGGCTTGAGTTGCTACAACAGTAGTGGTATCAACATCTCTAAGTTCTACTAATACCCAATCTACCACTTTATCATCAATAGAGGAAAATGTTTCGGTTCCTGCATAATTCCAGGGAGCAATACTATATGGTTGAGTAGAAGGAATGAGGTTGAGTGAATTTAAGATGGTGGTCATTTTACCTGTGGCAGGATCATAAGGACCTGCTAAAAGCATTTTAACACTGACAGTGGCAATACATTCTTCGACCATTATATTGTAAGTCTGACTATCTTGACAGCCTATCGCACCAACAGTATAAGTAACTGTATAATCACCAGGTTGTAATCCGTCGGGATCAAAAACTCCACTACTAGAAACATAAGAACCTCCTGACCATATTCCACCATTGGTGCCACTTACATAAGTATTTAAGTCAGTAGTACCATTGCAAATAGTAGTCAATGCACTCGTCCATGCTGCGGATGGAGGAGTGGTGATAAATGTATCATTTACAATACTACTGAATACACCACCACATTCGGCATATAGTTCTAGTTCGTAGGTGGTACAAGGTAGTAAGTCGGAGATGGTATAAAAATTACCAAAAGATTGTATGTTTTGTGTAATCCAAGTGCTACTTCCAAAAGGTCGAACTTGGACAATATAATTAGTTGCACTATTGTGCCCTGTCCAGTTTATAGTAGCTTGTGAGCTAGTTACATTTATCAAGTTGAAATTACTTGGTGTAATACACGAGATAGTTGTACTAAAAGGTGTTGTATTGCTATTGGGACTAGTAGGGACACTATTCGCATTACAATTGGCTTGTACGATAAATTCATAATTTGTTGAAGGATTCAAATCTGTGATATTAAAGGAGGTGAATCCAGTGGTATTCGTAATCCATGTACTTGAACCAACAGGACGATAACTAACAATATAGGTATTAGCATTAGGCAGAGCATTCCAGTTTAAGGAGGCACTTACATCTGTAATATTGGTAGCTGTTAAGCCAGTTGGAGCAGAACAAGCTTGAAGGGTCGTAAACGGAGTTGTAACACTAGGAATTCCTGTAATACCTCCCCCACAATCGCTTTCTACATAAAAACTATAATCAACTCCTGGATTTAAACCTGTAAGCGTATAAGAAGTACCCGAAACGACAATACTGTTCCAAGCACTTGCACCCACTTCTTGGTAATAAAGATTGTAGGATACTCCATTGGCAATGCCTGTCCAACTAAGATCAGTTTGGGTGTCACTAATATTAGTGGCAGTCATATTGGTAGGAGTCGTACATAAAATAGGCGTTGTAAAGTTATTAGTTGTAGAAGTTGGACTAGTAGGCAGGCTACTAGCATCACAATTAGTTTGCACCTCAAATTCATAAGTTGTTCCATCCATTAGCCCACTTAGGTTTGTACTATTTCCTGTTACAGTAATAGTCGTCCAAGTAGTCGTACCAACAGGTCGATAACTCAGGATGTAATCAACTCCATTACTTACTCCATTCCACGAAATAGTGGCACTATTATTAGCTATATTGGAAGAACTAATGTTTGTAGGAGTAGGACAAACTTGAAGGGTCGTAAATGGAGTTGTAACACTAGGAGTTCCTGTAATACCACCTCCACAATCACTTTCAACATAAAAGATATAATCAACTCCTGGATTTAAACCTGTAAGCGTATAAGAAGTACCCGAAACGACAATACTGTTCCAAGCACTTGCACCCACTTCTTGGTAATAAAGATTGTAGGATACTCCATTGGCAATGCCTGTCCAACTAAGATCAGTTTGGGTGTCACTAATATTAGTGGCAGTCATATTGGTAGGAGTCGTACATAAAATAGGCGTTGTAAAGTTATTAGTTGTAGAAGTTGGACTAGTAGGCAGGCTACTAGCATCACAATTGGTTTGCACCTCAAATTCATAAGTTGTTCCATCCATTAGTCCGCTAAGATTGGTGCTAGTTCCGGTAACAGTAATAGTCATCCAAGTAGTTGTACCAACAGGGCGATAACTCAGGATGTAATCGACTCCATTACTTACTCCATTCCACGAAATGGTGGCACTATTAGTAGTAACATTGGAAGATGTAATGTTTGTAGGGGCTAAACAAACTTGTAAGGTCGTAAATGGGGTAGTGTTACTTGCAGTTCCCGTAGTTCCACTACAATTCCCTTCGACATAAAATTCATAATCAGTATTAGGATTAAGACCTGTAAGTAGGTAAGTCGTACTAGAAACAGAAATACTTATCCAAGTAGTAGTACCTACTTCTCGATAGTATAAAGTATAACTGGTACCATTCGTAATGCCTGTCCAACTAATACTTGCTTGTGTATCTGTAATTGTACTGACCATTAAATTGGTAGGAGTAGTACATAGAATTAATGTTGTAAAGGTAGTCGTACTAGAATTGCCACTTGTGCCACTTATACTTCCACAATTGGCATCTACCACATATTCATATGGTGTATTAGGAGTCAAGCCTGTTAGGGTCGTCGAATTGGAAGAGACGGTTACTGTTTGCCAAGTACTTGTACCAACAGGACGATAACTAACAAGGTAGCTATTAGCTCCTGAAATAGCTGTCCAACTAATATCTGCTCCAGTAGTAGTAATATTATTAACTGTTAAACCAGTTGGAACATTACAGGGAGCTACTGTAGTAAAGTTACTAGCAGTTGTACCAGTACTTACTCCACTACCACAAATACTTTCAATTTGAAATTGATAAATGGTACCAGGAGTTAAACCTGTTAAGGAAATACTATTGGTAGTAGCAGGTAAAATCGTCCAAGTAGTACTTCCTACTGGGCGATAATAAACATTATAGCTGGCCGCATTGAGGTCTATATCCCAACTTAAATCAGCGGTTGTAGTAGTAATATTAGAAGTCGTTAAATTAATAGGAGCACTAACAATTGGAGTCATTTGTGCAGGGAGATTTGTAATGATTCCACTCGTTAAATTGACTCCTGTAACTGTAAGGGTTTGATAGCATGGTGCTTCTACGGTCACTGTGTAAGTACCTGTTTGTGAAGCTCCTGTCGCATAAAATCCAATAAGGTCTGACTTGGTAAAATAACCATTTCCAAAGGTAGCAGGATTACCACTTGCATCTGTCACTGTTACAGAAGCACTTACGATAGTATTCCCTGTATTAATATCAGTAACAGTTCCCTCTAAATAGGCTGCTTGTACACAATTCATAGAGAGAACAAATAATCCTAGTTGACGGTCAGTAGCTAATAAGGTATTGGAGTTGTTAAAGAATGGATAAACCCCCCAACAGCCTGCAAAACCTCCTCCTGTGTTAGGACTCGTATCATAAAAGCCTGTTTCGATGAGATTGTAAGGGTAGGTGGCGTCTGTTATTTTAGCACCTGATGTATAATAGGAGGTGACTAGGAAATCATCTTTTACAAAAGTATTATGTGGAATGACATTAGTACCAGGAAAAGCTTGGTATCGATCTATTTCCTTCATATCATATATATCCGATACATCATAGGCTGTAACGAATGAACCATCTCTTTCATCAGTAGTAAATACAGTTTGTCCATCATCAGAAATCCAACAATTATGGGTAAAAGCATTAGGGGTACCTACTCCTGATAAACGTAAGGGAACGGCTTTGTTACTTACATCCACTACACCAAGTTCTCCTGCATAAATTTCACCTGTCCACATCGTATCACCACGCACATAACCATCATGTACATAATTGGTCGTATAGATACCTAGATATGGAGGATTGGTAGGATTGGCAGCAATGTCACAAATAATAGTTCCACCACCCACTCCTGAACTAGAAGCTCCAAATAAATAACCAATACCGTTTTCATCAATAAAAATATTGTGCGAATCGGTGTAACCAACTCCTAAAGTGCTATAAGTTACAGTTGGAGTTCCACCTGGAAGAACACTTAAATCAACAATCATCAATCCGCCTCCTGTAGAGGCTTCATTAATAATATAAGCGTAATCATTCCAAATTTTAACATCTCGCCAAGTGGTAGTAGCTCCTGGAACAGACAGAATTTCTGTTGGAGTGCTTGGAGTAGAAATATCTACGATCGAAAAAGTGGTTTGTGTACCTACTAAAGCATATTCGTTTCCAGACCCATCTACGTAGCCCCAAACATCATTGATGCCCACAGAATAAGAGAGTTGCCCTTGTAAAGTAACGTTAGTTTGAGCTTTAGAGATTTTAGCGGAGAAACAAAGAAATAGCAACAAGGCTATTAGAATTTTACTACTATTCAGTTTAGTCATGCTTTTCATCATACTAGTTTATATGAAATTAGAGGATATTAGTACATAGAAATGAGCTTAAAGTTAGACTATGGGATTTGTATTAGTAATAGGGATAAATATAGGGTATGAGATTTTATTGTAATTTGTGTGTTGTTTTAGAGAGATTTATAGATAAACATAATTATCAAAGATAGTGATAAACAAAGATAATCGAACGTTTTTTAGTGCAATATTGTTAATGGCGACAAAAAACGATCCGTAAAGTGATGAATCACCAAATACTAATTTCTTGTAATGACTAAAAATATTATCTTTGCGCCATGAAAGGAAAATTGAAAATTTACAATACTATCAAGCGAGAAAAGGAATTGTTTGTGCCTCAACATGAAGAGTTTGTTGGAATGTACGCTTGTGGGCCTACTGTGTATGGTGATCCTCATTTGGGACATGCACGAGTGGCTATTGTATTTGATGTGGTGTTTCGTTATTTAAAACATCTAGGATATAAAGTGCGCTATGTTCGTAATATCACTGATGTCGGACACATGGAAGATGAGTTGACCAGCTCAGGTGAAGACAAAGTGCTAAAGAAAGCGCGCTTAATGAAGTTAGAACCTATGGAGGTCGTAAAGCATTATACAGATATTTATCATGCAGCCTTACGACAACTCAATTGTTTACCTCCTAGTATTGAGCCAATTGCGACAGGACATATCCCTGAACAAATAGAATGGGTATCAAAAATTATTGAATCTGGATATGGATATGAGGTCAATGGAAATGTGTATTTTGATGTCGTTAAGTATAATAACGATCACGAATATGGAAAACTATCGGGACGTGTACTAGAAGATTTACTTCAAAATACCCGTGAACTAGCTGGACAAGATGAAAAACGAAATGGTGCTGACTTTGCCCTTTGGAAAAAAGCACCACCAGAACATATTATGAAGTGGGAGTCTCCGTGGGGATTAGGTTTTCCAGGTTGGCATTTAGAGTGTTCAGTGATGGGAACCAAATATTTGGGAGAACATTTCGATATTCATGGTGGAGGAATGGATCTTTTATTTCCTCATCACGAATGTGAAATTGCACAGTCTGTGGCATACTGTAAACATGAAAGTGTGCGTTATTGGATGCATAATAACATGATTACGATTGATGGAGGACAAAAAATGGCTAAATCTCTCAATAATTTTATTACCTTAGAACAAATGTTTTCAGGAGACCATAGCCGACTAGAGCAAGCCTATACTCCTATGACAGTTCGTTTCTTAATGTTGAGTGCGCATTATCGCAGTACAATCGACTTTTCGAACAAGGGCTTGCAAGATGCAGAAAAAGGCTATAAGCGGATCATGAATGCATATAAATTACTAGATGAAATTAAGCATCCTGGTAATGAATCCGCAACTAGTGCAGAAGAAGAGGCAACAGTAAAACAGTTGTGTGCACTTTGCTATGAGCATATCAATGATGACTTTAATACAGCACAAGTATTAGCCGATTTGTTTGAATTATCTGCGAAAATCAATGCACTTTATAACAAACAACTCGCTCCCGATAGCATTAGTGTTGCAGCTTTTGAAGAAATGAAACATACTTTTAAAACCTTTGTTGCAAATATCTTAGGATTGAAAGGAGAGTTGGAAGAAGGTGGAAATAACGGATTGACAGAGGGCTTAATGGATTTAGTACTACAAATTAGAAGTGAAGCCCGTACCAAAAAAGATTGGGGTACTTCTGATTTAATTCGCGATCAATTAAAGCATTTAAAGATTCAAGTGAAAGATGGGAAAGAGGGTACAACGTGGAGTGTGGAGTAAAATAAGACAAGTAAAGAAGAATAAAATAACTAATTAATTTTTTAGGAGTGTACCCTATGTTTTCCTGTAAATTACCCTCTAGCCAATTTGAGCTTAGGGGGTTTTTCTTTTTTGCGTGAGGGATAGTAACGGTAGCTTGACGAAACAGCTGCTTTGTGAAGCAAGGACTAGCAGGGCTGACAGCGGAAGACACTGCTAGGACTATGCTGAACAAGTGGGTGTGAGACAACTACAAGTGAATAGCCCGACCTGAAATAGTGGTTGAGTGGTTGGGTGATTGAATGGTTGAGTTGACAACCTCATACAAAACCCAAGCAATTAACCACTATGGAAGGGCACGCCCAATTGATGATTATTGGGTGACAGGATGATTGGATAAGAGAAAATTTAACCCAATCCCTCAATCCCTCAATTTGGGGCACGCCCAACAAAAAATAAATTAAACAAAATATACCTACAATGACCTATTTGAAAAGAAGCTTTCTAGCTCTATTGGTAGTCAGTGTTTCACTGATGTTGAGTTGTGTGCCCGATAGTAATACAACCGATAATACGCCAAGTACTACCAAGCCCAAAACAACAGCTAAAGGAGAAACAACCAATACCAATACATCAGCTCCGAAACAAGCAACTAAAGTACCTTCCTTTAATGCCGACTCAGCTTATGCCTATATTCAAAAACAAGTAGATTTTGGCTTTCGAGTGCCTGGTACACCCGAACAAAAAGCCTGTGCAGATTGGTTAGCAGCCAAGAGCCGTACCTTTGCGGACAGGGTGATAGTACAAGAAGCAACTGTAAAAGTACATACAGGTAAGGAAGTTCCAATGTATAACATTATTGCTTCTTTTAATCCCGATGCAAAAGAGCGAATATTATTATGTGCCCATTGGGATACGCGACCCATCGCAGATCAAGATAACGAACGTCAAGATGAACCCATTGTAGGAGCCAATGATGGCGGAAGTGGAGTAGGAGTATTACTAGAAATCGCTCGCCAATTAAAAGCGACTCCTGTTTCTTACGGTATCGACATTATCTTTTTTGATGTTGAAGACTATGGTGTATCAGGTGCAGATGATTCTTATTGCTTAGGTTCTCAATACTGGGGAAAAACACCACATGTACCTAATTATACAGCTAAATACGGCATCCTACTTGACATGGTAGGAGCAGGAGATGCCATCTTCCTAAAAGAACAAATATCTTTAGCTTATGCCAAACCAATTGTTGATAAGGTTTGGAAAAAAGCGCAAGATTTAGGATTCGGATCTTATTTCTCAAATGAAGTAACCCCCAGCCCTATTACAGACGATCATTATTATGTAAATGACTTACGTAAAATTCCAACCATAGATATCATTCATTATACTAATGAAGGCAATTTTGGCGATTTTTGGCATACACACGATGATGATATGAACATTATCAATAAAAGTACATTAAAAGTAGTAGGGAAGACATTGATGCATATCTTGTACGAAGAGGGAATCAACTTATAGAAAATTCTTTCTATCCTGTCGGTATACTTACATTCTTCTAGTGCAAAGGGATTTATTTTCGTGGCGTTTTGAAATTAAATAATCATAATCACAGCTAAAAATTACCAGAATGAAAAATCGTATTTCGCTACTCATTTTATGCGCTACTTTTTTGATGTTTGCTTGCCAGTCAAGTGATGGAAGTAATAACGATAAACAAGTGAAAACAAGCCCTAAAGAGGAGCTAAGTACACCTGTTGAAAAAGTCGTGGAAACAAAAGAGGAACCTACTGAACAAGAAAACAATGTAACAACTGAAGAAACTCCTGAAAATACCAATGAAAGTGAGCAAATAGCTGAAAATGAGCAAGTAGATACAGAAGAAGTGGAAGAAAGTCCTACACCTAAAAAAGAAGAAAC
>JAHDCM010000099.1 GCA_020629895.1 Bacteroidota bacterium | reverse complement strand
TACCGCGTGAGGGATAGTAGCGGTAGCTTGGCGAAGTAGAAAGGTAATGAGGCTTCACCTAACAGGGCTGACGAAGGAAGACACTGCTAGGTGATCTAGCCGAATAGCTTTTCTACAAGCCAACTACAAGCGGATAGCCCGACCTTTTTTCGCCTCGTTCTTGTCGATGCGTGGACGTATCGACGGGCGAGGCGAAAAAAGGACACGCCCAAAAAATAAAAAAATTATAATAATGCGCGAATATCATTGGCCACCGTAGCCGGATCATTAGCTCTAGGTTTTACAATCTTTCCTTCCTTATCAATTAAAATATAAGACGGAGCCGATTTAATTAGATAAGGAGCAATTTCTTGATTCATAAATTGCCCTTTGGCAACGACATGAATACCCGGAACGCTTTTGTTTTGGAGGTATTTCTTCCAATTTTCGATATTCCCTTTATTATACTCCAAAGCGACCATTAAAAAAGCGACCTCTTCACCTTCAAATTCTTTTTGCAACTCGGTATGTTTGGGTAGTGCTTTGATACAAGGAGGACACCAAGTACCCCAAAAATCAATATAAACAACTTTTCCCTTATAATCGCTCAAAGAAATGGGTTTGCCTGCTGGATCGGGTAGGGTAAAGTCGGGTGCTACTTGCCCTGGGGCAATACGTTCTATTTTTTTATATGTTTTCATGAAATGTTCATGGTAAGGCTTACTCGTTATATTTTTAGCGTAATAAGCTTCTATTTTACCCACCTCATCATGAAAATTAGCTTCTGCCATAGATAAAAAGAACTGTTGTGACATATTTGAAATGGCAATATCCATATCTATACCTTTAAAATGTTCTTTTGCTACTTCGAAACGATCATTCAATAAGCGTGGATAACGAAGCGAATCTGGAATGCCCTTTACTCGACGGTTATAATGTTCTTCCATGATACTGCCAATAGCGGTTTGATATTCTTGGGCAAAAGGGCAACATTTATTGTTAAGAGCCTCATCATTTAGATAGTCTATTCCTAGTGAGTCATAAGGGAAATAATGCCATTTCTGATTGGTGTAATAGTGATGATATTGTTGATAATCGCTAATGGCATTGACCCAGTAAAAGTCGATCTTGGCTTTTAAATAATTGCGGTAAACATCGGTAATAGGGTGATCTTTGAAATATTCTTCTAAGAAGGTATATGCCTCGGCACGACGTTGATTGGTATAGGTTACAAATTTATCTTTAGGAAAGGTTTTGCTTTCATTATTACGTTTGCGAACATCCACCTGACGAAAGAATTTCTGTCGCGCTTCCCACTGATAATCATTGCGGTAAGCGGCATCATTACCCTTTAATACTTGTTTTTTTAGCGGATTACTGGTTTCGAGGGTGAGTGTATCGCCTGGAACCAAATATAAGTTGATAATTTCATAAATATTGCCTTCTTGGGGTTGATGGATTTGGTAAAATCCCTCTTTGGCAGTCTTAGGATTGAAGTAGAAAAAACCTGAAGAATCTGCTTTGCAAGAATCTAAGGCATGACGAAAATGACGGTGTTCTTGTACTTCCTCACTAGGCACCAAATACACTTTTCGTCCGCGTACCTTGCTATTCCAACCCTGTATATACATGGTACCAGTAGCCGCATTTTCAATCGCACCAGTCGTAGTGGTACCTGGTGTTGCCGTTGTTTCTCCTTTGCCGTTGGGTGTATCTGAACTTTCGGAAGCAGGAGTTTGGCAAGCACTCCAAATCAATAATGGTAAGAATAAGAATAGTAAATATCTCATGTGATTTTTGTTTAGATCGGAAATATAATGAATACTTGAAAATCATTAACAAATTTCGAGTGATTTTATTGAAGTTTTAAATGCCTACGTTGATTTTGTAGCCTTGTATCGCCTTATTTTTTCGTACATTTGCTAACAAGTGTATGTCTTGAAAATACTACCCAACCCACAACTAATCACATCATCATCAAAAAAGCACGTATGAAAAAAGGATTACTTCTATTATGTCTAATCAGTCTACTAGGACTGAGCAATCTTAATGCACAAGTCGTCAAGTCACATGAATTTGTACGCACTTACACCGAAGCCGAAATGGAGGGAGTGTTACAAGATTTTCTAGGTGGTATTTCAGACAACCTTCCTTTGCCCCTAGAAACGATTCTTCAACTCTTAGCCATCGAACATCCCGTAGATGTGTACCGCGTGTTATACAACACACCGCATCCTATACATGGTACCATTCAAGGTTCTGGGCTTATCTCTGTACCACAAGGATTAGATGCTTGTGGTTTACCCATCGCTATTTATCAACATGGTACTACCTTTAGTAATAATGGCGTGCCTTCTGCCTTATCAGTAGAACACAATATTGGGGTGATCTTATCTGCTTCAGGATATGTTTCTGTCATGCCCGATTATATCGGTTTAGGAGATTCAGAGTATATGCATCCTTATGTACATGCCAAATCAGAAGCTACCGCAGGGATTGATCTGCTGCGTGCTACTCGCGAGTTATCAGGTGAACTGAATTATGATCTTAATGATCAATTGTTTATCTATGGCTATTCACAAGGAGGACATGGTGCAATGGCTTTATTCAAAGAAATTGAAACCAACTATGCTGATGAATTTACTGTTACCGCAGCGGCTCCCATGTCAGGGCCGTATAATATGTCCGATATCCAAGCAGAAGTAATGTGGGAAGAATACTCTAGTCCCAATTATTTACCTTATGTTCTAATTGGTTATCGATCAGTTTATCCCGAATTATTAAGCGATTATAGTGTCATTTTCAAAGAAGAATTTGCAGTGTTTAACGACTTTGAAGGCGATTCAGAAGCCTTTTTTACACTGCTTCGAGATGTGAATGTTCCGCGCGTGCCAAGTCAAATGCTTTTACAACCTGTTATCGACGAATACAAAGCCAAAGCAGACCATCCACTTCGAATAGCCTTGCGTGAAAATGACGTTTATGATTGGGAACCCCAAGCAGATATGTACCTGATGGGCTGTTGTGACGATGAGCAGGTCATGTTCGAAAATACGACTTTTACTTATGATCACCTCAAGGCTAAAGGTATTGAAAATGTACAAATGAGTGATTTTTGTGAGTCGTTTGGTAACTTAGGTTTCTTAGGACACGGAGGTTGTGTGCCTTTTTGTCTTTTGTTTGGAAAGCAATTTTTTGATGAGCGTCGCCAAGAGTGTGTCGTAGGAGTGGAGGAAACCAAAATTCATCCATTAGGTGTGTATCCCAATCCAACTAGAGATATTGTTAATGTGGTGTCTATGTCTAAGGGAAATGATGCCGTAGTGCGAGTAAGCAATATTGCAGGGCAAGTTGTTAAAACTTATACTGATCTCAACCCTAGTTATAATCAATTCGATCTTAGCGATCTTGGGGCAGGCGTGTATATGCTTCAAATGGAATCGACAGATGGAAATTATGTGGGTAAAGTAGTGGTGTACGAATAAAATCATTCACCCAATTATCCAATCACCCAATCATCCAATCACCCAATCATCATTAACTGGGCGTGTCGTGTATAAAAAAAGCGCAATATTTTGCCACCAGCGAGGACGCTGGCGGGAGCAAAATATTGCGCTTTTTTTATACACGTCGGGCTATTCGTTTGTAGTTGGCTCATAGCCGCTAGTGCAGCATAGTCCTAGCGGTGTCTTCCGCTGTCAGCCCCGCTAGTCCTTGCTTTACAAAGCACCTATTTCGCCAAGCTACCACTACTATCCCTCACGCGAAAGGCGTTTGAACGATTTACGATTAAACGTCCAACGGGGTGAGTTGCCGCCAGCGTCATCGCTGGTAGTTACTATGACAACTTTCAGCCTGCCTCTGGCTGATTTACCTTTTCTTTATAGTGTACTGTGAAATGTATCGCTTTTAGAGGCTGTCTTGATTTTAGAATTGGAGCTGAAAAAGTCAGATTTTTGGTTCTAATGTAGGCTTTTTTGAGGCACATAGCAGGGCTACGTACCAAAAAAAAGGTATAATTAGAGACGAAAAGATGCTTTTTCTAAGCCTGATTGTAAAATCAAGACAGCCTCTTACAAAGGTATAATGCGGTAATCGTGCGAGGTGTGACGATTTTTTTTGACGCGAGGCGCAAAATCTAGTGCCTCTACGTTAGTCGTTCAATCGTTCAATCGTCGGACGTTACCGCTTAAACTTATACTGATACATTTGTTCACTTTCTGCATACCTTCCCTGAATAACAAGTATATCATTTTCAAGTAAAGGAGCAATATCTGTTACCTTGTTAACAGGTGAACCATTGATATTAGTGATAATAAATCCTTCCCGAATATCGGTTATACGCGCCAAGTTACCACTCCCTTTTATTTGGCTTATTTTGACGCCACTTTCGATGCCATACCGTTGTTTTTCTAGTTTTGAAATTTCTTGTAAATCTATACCTAACAACTCATTAAAAGTGGTTTTCATAGAACGATTTAGAGTCGCTTCTCCATCGCTATTCAATAAAGGTAATTTCAAATCAATAAGACTGCCATTTCTATTTATTTTGACTTCCACGACTTCGCCTGGACGATGGCGGCTCAATTCAGCCATTAATTGGGAAGTCGAATTGATTTTTCGTTGATCAATATGAGTAATAATGTCACCATTTTGAATGCCTCCCTTTTCGGCAGCAGCCCCAGGATACACCTCTCCAATATAGACCCCTTCTGTAATATCTGTATCAAGTTTTTTTGCGACCTCACCATCAAGTGTAATCATTTGTACACCTAAATATCCACGCTGCACCCGTCCGTATCGTTTTAGGTCTTCTACTATTTTTTTGACCAAATTGCTAGGTACTGCAAACGAATAACCCGCATATACTCCCGTAGGAGTGGCAATAGCAGTATTGATTCCTATTAAGCGACCATCTAAATTGACCAATGCGCCGCCACTATTGCCTGGGTTTACCGCTGCATCTGTTTGTATAAATGACTCAATCGCCATATCTGCTTTCAGTATATTAATACTTCGTCCTTTGGCACTCACAATTCCTGCAGTAACAGTAGAGGCTAAATTAAAGGGATTTCCGACAGCAACCACCCATTGCCCGACTTTTACCTCATCTGAGTTATCAAAACGCATTGGATCTAAACCCGTTACATCAATTTTCAAAAGCGCGATGTCGGTAGAAGGATCGGCTCCAACTAAACGCGCTTGATACTTTTGCTTATTATTGAGGGTGATTTCAATCTTATCGGCTTGGTCAATGACGTGGTTATTGGTTACAATATATCCGTCGGCACTAATAATGACACCAGAGCCAGCACCCTCCACTCTTTGTTGACGCGGACGAGAAGAAAAAGGATTGAAAAAGTTATCTCCAAATATCTCGGCAAATGGATCATAATTCCTACGAGTTACAGTCGCTTCTGAACGGATATGTACCACTGAGGGGAGGCTGCGTTCTGCCGCAAAGGTGAAGTCTAGTTTATCATTAACTAGTGTCTGGTAAGACGAAGAACGGGGAGGAGGGGAGGCAGGATGAGAAAGAGGAGTAGCGGTTGAGTGATTAACCAAGCTAGGAGCTAAGAGTTTAGGGATTTTATTTTCTACAGCCAATGAAGGAAGATTGCTGTTATATGACAGGGTATAAAATACAATCATACCACCAACAATGACGGCGATGATATAAGAAATAAAGCGAAGCATATTGATAGTTGTTTAAGTGTTAATGTTTGGCAATACCTCTTTACTTATGTCTCTAATTGACAAACAGTTTGAAGTCTCCTAGAATATTAACGTTTTTTTGCGAATTATGATTATTTTGTTGCATCAAATTTATATAATACGTTTATGAAAGAGCAGGCAAACCATATAACCATCATCAACCAGTTTCAAGAAACCTGGTCTCCTTCAAGACTAGCAAATATCGCCTTAAAAGACTTTGTGCTTGCTAATGAAAATGGATGGTGTGCGAGTATCGAAACAACACTTAAAGCTTTAGGAATTACGTGTGGAGGAAGTCCGATTAAGTTTGGCATCAACCAATATCAAGAAAAATACAAACTTCAAAAAGGACAACAAAAAAATCAACACTATTATTGGGCGTCGAAGTATGGAGCCTCTAGTAAACAAGCGTTTAAAATTATTAAAGAAAGACTTCAACAAATACTTCAATTTGCTAGTGATAATGATTTGATTGCTATTGATTTAATAGACTTTAGTTCAAGTATTAAATGGAAGGTTGCCTATTTGTATGCCTCTCAATCTATCATTCCTATTTTTAGTAAAAAAGCCCTAGAAAAAGCCGCTTTTAAAACAGGCTTATACCCTAATAAACAATATAGTATTGCACATTTACAAGAACATCTACTCAAAAAGAAACCCACTAATATAGAGATGTGGGTTTATGCCCAAAAGTTACAGGCACCAGCACAAAAAAAGCAAAAAGATGCGAAGCCTCAAAAAGCAAAAATTAAAGCGGCTGCTGTCAATCATTGGATTTTTTCGACCAATCAGAAACAGTATGATATTAATCGTTTACTCTGTTCCGAATTTATTCAACAGAATGCCGTCAACTGGGCGGTCACACAAAGAGGAGAGAAAGTACGGAAAGGAGATGTCGTTTATTTGTATCGTTCTGGTGAAGAGAGTGGGATTGTCGCGAAGTTTAAAGTGGTCAATGAGGTGTCAGAGTTAATCCCTTCTACGGCATTTGAGGAGAGCCTTTGGCAGGATAGTGGGGCAGGAGAACAATACAAAGGCAATTACCTCCGCCTTCAGTTAGAGCGACATTTGGGAGCCGAGTATTGTTCGCTCCATGATTTGCGAAAAAGCTTTGATTTCAAACCGATGCGGCAGACCAATAAATTGGCAAATGAAGCACTGATTAGCTTTCTGGAATCGAATTATTTTGAAGAAGGGAAACCCCTCTTTTCGCTTGAAAAAGCAAGTCAGGATGTATTTTTAGAGCCAAAAAAACTAGCGGAAATAGAACAGGTGCTACGGTATAAAAAAAATATCATTTTACAAGGGCCGCCAGGTGTAGGAAAAAGCTTTTTGAGCGATAGGTTGGCGTATTTACTGATTGGAAGTAAAAATGAGAAGCGTATTCGAAAAGTACAGTTTCATCAGTCGTATTCTTATGAAGATTTTGTAGAAGGCTATCGCCCCACCGAAAATGGACATTTTAGCTTACAACAAGGTATTTTTTATGAATGTTGCCAAGCGGCAAAACGAGAACCGCAACTTCCTTTTGTGTTGATTATTGATGAGATTAATCGGGGGAATTTGAGTAAAATATTAGGCGAGTTACTGCTACTTATTGAGGCGGATAAACGCAATCAATCCATTCGCTTAACCTACTCACCTCAACAGCCATTTGTGGTGCCACCAAACTTGTATCTTATTGGTACAATGAATACCGCCGATCGTTCCCTAGCGATGGTCGATTATGCCTTGCGTCGTCGATTTGCTTTTATAGATATTGCGCCTCATTTTGGGAAACGATTTGCAGACTATCTCCAACATAAAGGACGAATTACTAAGGGCTTGGTACAACATATTCAACAGGTAATGACGAACCTGAATCGCGAAATAACGGAGGAGGAGCATCAATTGGGGAGAGGCTTTTGTATTGGACATAGCTATTTTTGCAATTTTGAGGGTTTGGAAAAGGGGAAAGAAAAAGAGTGGTTAGCGCGTATTATTCGTTATGAAGTTTTGCCTTTATTGCGTGCTTATTGGTATGACGATTTGGAGCGAGTGAAGGAATTGGAAGAAAGCTTATTATAATGAGTGAATGAGTGAGTGAGAGAACTTTGCGTAAAGGATAGTAGCGGTAGCTTGCCGAAGAAGAAAGGTAGTGACGTTTTTGCTGGCAGGGCTGACGAAGGAAGACACTGCCAGCAAATATAACGGAACACTTTTTCTACGAGGCAACTACAAGCGCATAGCCTGACCAAGCCGCAGTGCTTTTGTAAAGCCATAGCAGCTAGGCAGCATTGCGGCTTGGATACGCCCAAATAAAACTTAATACAAATACTAAAGAAACATCAACAATAAGGTAGGACATCGTCCTATGACAACAATAATGTCTATGATCCCCATCCAAAACATCTATTACTTACTTTGTTATGCTTGGGATAAGTTAGAAGAGAAGGAACGTGTCAAGGTGGCAGGGGTAGCAGGAGAAAATTTGGTGAATTTGTTTGCGCGTATTTTTGTGCGAGGATTGGAGCAATTGCAACGTGTAGGGCTTGAAAGGGGGTATGTGCAGCAACAGGAGGTGAGTGGGCGGATTCGTGGAAAAATTGATTTTGGAGCTAGTATCAAACAGCATTTATTTCAACAAGGAAAAGTGAAGTGTACGTATGATGATTTTCAACGTAATATTTTACCTAATCAACTGATTAAGAGTACGATTTGTCGGTTATTATTGACAACGGGTTTGGCAGCGGAGTGGAGACAGGCATTAAAGCGATTGGAGACTTTATTTTATGAGGTAGATGTCATTCCATTACGAGCATTTTACTTTGATCAAGTGCGCCTACAAGCACATCAACAACACTATGCCTTTTTGCTAAAGGTAGGTGCATTGGTGGCTAGTAATTTATTGCCTACTGAGCAATCGGGTAGGTTTCAGTTTGCAAGTTTTTGGAAGCAAGATCAACCGATGCAACGCTTATTTGAAAAGTTTATTTATAATTTTTATCGCTATCATCTTCGTGAAATTCCGTTTGAGACGGTAAAGCGGGAGTATCTGCGGTGGGATGTGACTGATTCGTTAGATGAGGAATCAATAAGGCATCTTCCGCGTATGCAAACAGATGCTTCCTTGATTTCTACTCGCCAAAAACGTCGATTAATCATTGAGACAAAGTTTACGCCTACTACTTTTCAAGTGCATTATCAGAAAGAAAGTGTTCGCTCGGAGCATTTGTATCAGTTGTTTGCTTATTTGCAAAGTGAGCAATATAGTAATGTGTATGCGGATTGGGAAACAGAGGGCTTGTTATTGTATCCTAGGGTGAAGGAGGTGCCGATGGTGGTAAATTGGATTAAGGGAAAGAAGGTACGGGTATGTACAATTAATTTACATCAGGAGTGGGAGCAGATTGAGGGGGATTTGTTGGGGTTGGTAATTTGAAGAAAAACAAAAAAACAAACTTCCAATTAAACTAATTCCTATGAGCATCATCTAATACGCGTTTTATACCTTTGTTTACTACATTCCTTTTAGCAATTGTCAAACAAATATACCTTAATTAATGAAACATCAAATCTTTGGATACAGTCTACTACTAATTATTTTGTGTAGTGTATCTTCATTATTTGCTCAATCTGTTAGAGTAAATAATTGCCAACAAAAAGCCAACCGTTTACAACAAACTTACCAGCAAGATCGACAAGAAGCAAAAGCTTCCTACAACGATCTTCGACAAGAAATTCAAGACGCTTATGCAGAAGCACTAAACAATGCCGAAACACAGTCTGAAAGAGAAGCAGCCCGACAATCCAGAGATGAAGCATATCGCACTGCAAAGTCTGTATATGATGAAGAAACAGCAGCTATTGAAGAGGTCTATCAAGTAGAGAGAAGAGCTTTAGAAAAAGAATGTGGGAGAGTACGTGCTGATAGAACACCTAGAGAATCAGAAGGACGTACTAGAGATTATGAAAAAACTAGAGAACGTGACGGTTATGAACAAGGAAAAGAACGTTCGAGAGGTTATGAAAAATCTCAGGAACGAGAACGTGGCTACGAAAAGAATAAAGACAAGCAAAAAGG
>JAHDCM010000098.1:2881-9781 GCA_020629895.1 Bacteroidota bacterium | reverse complement strand
AGTTGTCAACTTAACTTGTTTCATGTGTCTATGGTTAAATTAAATAAAAGGTTTAAGTATTTTTATTTTAAAAATATATGTTTTGATTTAGTTACATTAATAATGAATTAGCCCTTCAAAGATAATAAAACTATATTATTATACAAATAACCATGATGTATTTTTTAATTTGATTATAAAATAATGCTACGAAACAATATACGATTTAGTATAGTATAATAAATAATATTATGTAATTGATATTGTTTTAAGAACATAGGGTGATAAGAAGTGTTTTCTCAGTTTATTCCTAATAACAAACAAACAGAAAAATGCCATTGCACAAAAGTAATATTTTGAAATTTATTTTTCAATAAATATTCTTTTTTTATTTTCGAAAAAGAGGGGTGTTTTTTTTGATGATAACTGGTTTTATTTTATTAAATTAATTGACTTATGCAAATAGAAGGCCTTTTTTTATATTTAGCACTTATCTTGGGGAGCTTTTTGGTGAATTTGACGACTATTTTAGCTCAAAATAATATGGGTGAAGATTTGTATTTGAAAGATGTTACATCTTGTAATGTAAATACATATTTGTCTGCGGGTACTGGTATTGGTAGTGTTGGTGGCTTTTCTACTTACTCTGCTAGTTTTTATTTGAAGAAAAAAACAAAACCTTATATATTGGGAATTAGTTCTGCTAGACTCAATGAACAAATTAAAATAAATAAAAGAACAATAACGAAACTACCTGTACAAACGAACCAAGAACTTGGATTATTATTTGGATGTGGTATTAATAAACAAAAACTTTTATTTCATCTAGCCACTGGCCCTGCCTATCTTGGAGGGAAAAAAAGGGGAGAGCTTGTACAAGTATCTCATTTACAGAATGGTACCATTGAGGAATATGAGGAGGTCTCGTTTAGGAAGATAGGAGGGCATATTGAACTATTTGTAGCTTATATGGCAGCTCCTGCATTCGGATTAGGGGCTAATTTTTTTGTACATATAAACAATGAACAACGCCTTTGGGGACTACACGTAACCGCTACTTTTAGAAAGTGATAAGCTACTTATTATTTTTTTTATGGTAATTTTACTTTTAATACATAATTTTCAAAAACTTGACCAATATACAAATGTTTATTATGTATAATTCCTGTTGTGCCAGCACATATTTCTTCTCCATTGTCCGCATATATTACTTTTTTCTTAGGGCGGTTGTAAGGGTCAATTTGGTAAATAACCGTAGGGGATAGCTTTTCTGCATTGCGATAATGCCTCAAAAAAGCTAAACTTTTAGGATGTACAGGAAGAATAAGTTGGTCACCATACCATCTTAAATTGTCTTGTCCCATAATAGAAACAATTTTTTCACGATTGCTTAAACGCCCTCCTGAATCACGCTGATACCGAAATAATTTTCCTTGACGAGTAGTTGCTACATATACTTTATCACCTACTATACTAATGCCATTTGCGAAGGCTAATTCTTTAGCTGCGATAATATAATCATCATATTTTGCATCATAAAAAACAACAGTACACTTCTTTTGTTTTAACATCGACTCCGTAATACTTAAATGTTTTTTAGCATCATTAGTGATATAAAAACTACCATCGGATAGAGCCGCTACGGCATTAGGAGAGGTAAATAAAGGACTTTCGTAAGTAGCTTTATAAACCAATCGATTAGCCTCTACTAAATATTTAACCACAAAATGTTTCGTTTCTTTAATATTTCTCTTTTTTTCTTTTTTCAGATGTGTGACAGCATATAAATAACAATTTTTATCAGCATCGCAAATAAAATCAATACCATGTGGTTGAAAGATGAAATCTTCAGGTTCGCCTACTCGTTTTAATGGACGACTTTCATCAGTATTCAAATTTATTTCATAAATATCCCCCTGAAAATTGGTATGTCTATCTCTACGTTCTACACAAGAAACCAATAGTCTTGGATAGGTAGTAAGTAGTGTATCTATAACCAAATCTTCACTGCCAGGTCCCGTAGGTATTCGCTTTGACGGAAATTCACTATTTTTAGGAACCGTTGCACAACTAGAAAGCAAAAGAATGCTCATTAAAAGAGATAGTATGATCGTTAGGTATCTATACATGCGATAATAAATAAGTTTTAATAAATAACTCCTAATAACCACCAATTAATTCTACTTCCCGTATATCTAAGGTACCTAAATGTAATATATGGGGTACTGCAACATACATTAAGGGACGCTTACCTGCCTCTTTTTGTTGACGATAATAAACTTTTGTAGCTTGAGGTAAGTTGCGATAGGTTGCTAATAAAGTAGCATCAAATGGAGTGAAATCGGATGCTGGAAATGGCTCACCAAAATAACCTTTTTGTTGATTTTTATAGATGACAGTATTATGTGCAGTAAATCCCATTTTGTGTACATCAACTTTCAGCCATTCTCTTTTTTTCCATATATCAGGATCTGAGACACCTCCTGCTTGGTGTAAATATTTAAATACTTCGGCAGGGTGAACAGGAGTAAAATGTAATACATCATTCCATAGACAATTTAAAATAGGAATAGACATTTCTAATAGCATTTCACGTCCTTTGTACTTATCTGCTTCGTGTGCATATATATCCGGGAAATCACTTTTTAATTGATTTAAAGGGTATAGAATATGCCCCACAAATTTAGAAGGTTTACGATGATATACATACATGTAGGAGGATGATATTTGACTTGTTTGAAGGTGAATTAGGATTCTGGGTTTTGTTGAATACTAAAGTCGTAATCTTCTTGCCGTTTATTATAAAAAAACTTTTTCTTGACATCTGCTTCTGAATATTCAAAAAAGTGAGAAACTTGCTCCTTAGCATCTGCTTCTTTTATATTTTTCCATATAACAGTATAGGAGTTTTTCAAGCCTCCTTTTCGATGTTGCCTGAGATAGGCAATCATTTTAATTAAAACATCATGTGAGCTAGTACCGCTGGTTTGATGTAAGAGAAAGATTTCGCCATTGATGGCATTGTGGGTATATAGGTCAAGACGAATGTTATTAACATCGTCATCAATATTAACGTGATAATCAAAATGAACGGTATTATTATTGTCATTAAATACCTCCGTAATTATTTGACTTTCCAATTTGATACGTCGGCTTTTCATTTTATTTTTAAGATCCATCTGGGCAAATTATTTTTATGGATAAAAAAGGAAGGTAAAGTAAAGCAAAAGGAGGGAGAATTTCAAGCAACACGCTACCGATTGTGTAACTTTATAAGTATATGGCACAAGATGATTCTTTATTTAATCTAATTAAGTCGCTTTCCAAAGCGGAGAAACGTTACTTTAAACTTCAGTCAAAAGTACATCAGATTGGAGAGAGAAATAACTATGTCCGGCTTTTTGATATTTTAGAGAAACAAAAAGTATATGATAAATTAGCATTAGAAAAGACGTTGAAAAAAGAGAAGTTTATCAAGCATTTATCAGCAGCTAAACGATATTTATTTCAGCAAATTCTAGAGGCACTCGCCGAGTTTCATGAAAATAAAAACGAAGATTTGGCATTGCGAAGAGAAATGCGCTATGTTGAACTGTTAATAAATAAAAAACAAATGAAAAGTGGACGAAAGTTACTCAATCGTTTGTTGAAGAAAGCTAAGGCTAATAATAACTATTTGCGTCTTTTTGAATTACAGCAACTTGAACGACAATTATTGGCTAGTATGAATATTGGTTCAGAAGAAATGCTCGCCTGTTTGGAACGTGAAGAGGAGATCGAACAAACTTTGAAAGAACTAAAACATACTGAACGTATCCGCTGGATATACTACCGTTTTTTAGTATTGCTCAATCGACAAAGTAGAGTAGTAGGAGACGAAGAAAAAACATACTATCAAGCACTAATTCAAGACCCCATTTTTCAAGGAGCCAAAAGTGCTGATAATGAGTATTTACGTGAACTATATAACGATACCATGTTACGGTATTATTATATGATTGAACCCGATCATGACAAAAGTTATATGATTGCTAAACAGTCATTTGATGATAGTCGAAATAGCTATGAGCAATATAAAAGCTATCCATTGCGAAAGTTGCTTGCCAAAGCACAACGGGTTATTTATAGAGCTATACTCACACATCATTATGAAGAAGTGCTGAAAGTGTTACAATATATTAATCAATTGTCACTAATTAATCAATATGAACAAACCTTATTTTGTGAAATTTATTTTGCAGGTTTGTTTTTATATCGTACCAAAACAGGAGATATTAAACGTGTGGAAAGTGACCTCGCTTTTTTTGAGGATCAAATAGCTGCTTTTGGAGAAAAAATGAATATAGGCTTTAAATTGAACCTTTATACAATTGTTGCCCATTTATATTTTATGCTTCGTGATTATAGGCAAGCGATCTATTTGTTAGATCAATTTTTAAAACATCCAAAGGTTAAAACACTTGAAAAAAACATAGGGCCTGCTTATATTTTTCGATTGATCATACTATACGAACAAGAAAATTTTGATGATTTAGAAAGAGAAATACGTAATAGTTTTAGAAGGTTAAAACAGTTGAGCAATTATCCTCAATTTTATCAGGCCTTCCACTATTTCTTTTCCAAGATATTACTTACTAAAACAGTTAAAGAAGAAAAACAACTGTATCAAAAGTTGAGAAGTGAATTACAACTTCTCTACGATCAACAAACAGAAAAACCTGCCTTTGGCATTTTTGATTTTACCGACTGGATAACAGCCCAAATAAATGACCAAACATACTTAGTCTACAAACAACAAACTCATGTATCAAAGTAATACATGAGCTTGTTTGGAAAGCCTTTTGTCTTATTTAGTCCTTTCTAGCGAATTGGAAATAGAGACGATTATGATGTCCAGTAATATATACATTGTGTTTCTTGATACTTCCCTTTAAGTCTTTTTGTCTTAGTGCGAAAATGGCAGTGAATTCTTCCCGATTATTAGGATTCCGTTCATACTTTCCTACTAACTTGGTATTCCATTTAGAATCTTGTTGTTTAAAAGGCTTAAAAACCTTCCCTTTTTCCATGCGATCTAATTGTTTGCGTAGTTTCTTGACAATATGCCTGCCTTCAACATAATAGGTATATGAACTATATCCAGATGTACTAGTAGACTGACTTTCTGCTGCATCTTCACCACCATTTGTTGGTGCTTCATCAGTAGGGGGAGGTGTGCCGCCATCCGTTCCTCCACCAGGAGCAGTCGGATCTTTCGGATCTTCTGGGCCGCCATCCTCTGGTCCTTCTGGATCTTTGGGGTCTTCTGGAGGATTAGGATCAGTAGGTACATTAGGACCAAGATTTTCTGCCATCCAAAGTAGTAGGGCAGGGAAGGAGTAACTTTCGGCATCTTCTTCCATTTGTTCATAGGCCGCTTCTGCCGCACTAGCCATATTGCCCATATCTAAGGCATTTCCACAATTTACTCCACTCCACGGGTCATCACAAGGGTCATCTGTTTCTGGGTTGTCCCACTGCGCAAAAGAGGAACTGTGTAGTAAAAATAGGCTGAGAAATAGTAAAAAAACACTTGCTTTTCTAATAAGATGATTCAATGCTTGTAACATGATTGGTTTTTAATTATAGGTTATTAATAAAACATGAAAGTGATTATAAGTAAAGATGAATGAATAACTTGATCAATGTGTTACTAATTTAACCATTTCTGAGTTTTGTACGCGGCCAAAAAAAAGAGAAAATAAAGGGTCTAAAAAGGAGTATATAATGCGTAATAAATTGATTAATAGTGAAATGTGAAATTTTTTTGTTTTAGAAATAGAAGTGTCTAGTGTTAAGACAATAGTATTACATGGTATAAAAATAAAAATTATAAACAAACATTAGTATTTTGCGCGTTGAATGAGTATATTTATACATTAATTACTTGTATTATCTGAACCTTTTTATAATTCCCAAATCAATTAATTATTTCACTCAAAAATGCTTAGTTATGATGGAATATAATTTTGGAAATAAGAGTAATGGATACATTTAAGCATGAAGTACGTATGGCTAACAGGTCAATAGAAACGATCAAATGTAACATGAAGAATGATATTAGTGAAGATGAAAAAATAAATTCCGACAAAATATAATAACAACAAGATAGCCAGAATTATAGTCGAATTGGTTGCCTCTTCACTAAGCAAAAGCCAAATTTTTTTTATTGTACTAAGATGACTCTAAATAGCACGTAAATGAAACTACTAATTATGTTATTGTTGTGCCTGTTGAATATGCAGGTCTTACAAGCTCAAACTACCAAAACAAGTACCAGTGAATTAAGTCCCTTTGAGAAAATTCAAGTAAAAGTTAAAAACCCAATGATCAATAAAGGTTTTATTGACTTAAAGCTTGGAGAAGATTGTAATGTTAGAGTAACAGTAGTAGATGGACAGAAACGATTAATTAAATTAGTATTAGTCAAGGATTTTAAAGCAGGAACATATAACCTACCCATAGATGTCAGTGATATTCCAGAGGGAGATTATAAATTAAAAATAGATATCCCTAATAGTTATCTCATGAAACGACTTGAGATAAAACATGATGCTAGTCAGATAGTTAAGAAAGAAACGACACCTCCTTCGTCAACTATTGTAAAAAAAGACGAAGGAACAGGTACCAATAATAAAAAAATCCTTCCTCCTATTGGAGGTGGATCAATGACAGATGATAACGAAAGTGGTAATAACAATAAAGGAGAAAAGAAAGCAATTTTAGTGGCAAAAGGGACAAAAGAAGAAGCAAAAGAAACGAAACTGGCAGCAAAAGAGGAGGCAAAACAGGTAAAAGAAGAAGCAAAAGAAACGAAACTGGCAGCAAAAGAGGAGGCAAAACAGGTAAAAGAGGAAGCAAAAGAAACGAAACTGGCAGCAA
>JAHDCM010000098.1:0-2781 GCA_020629895.1 Bacteroidota bacterium | reverse complement strand
AAAGAGGAGGCAAAACAGGTAAAAGAGGAAGCAAAAGAAACGAAACTGGCAGCAAAGGAAAAAGCGAAAGAGGAGGCAAAACAGGTAAAAGAGGAAGCAAAAGAAACGAAACTGGCAGCAAAGGAAAAAGCGAAAGAGGAGGCAAAACAGGTAAAAGAGGAAGCAAAAGAAGAAGAAAAGCCACCAACCTTTGTGACAAAAGAGAGTCCAGCATCGTTGACTAACAATAAACAATCCAATACACAAACAAGTAAACTACCTGAAAAAATTGGACCATTTGTCGTTCCAGAACAATCAGTAACAAATACCCATACCCAAACACCAACATTAAAACCCACTTCAACTGATACAATTGTAAGAGAGTACATCTCTCAATATACTGGACATGTAAAAGAGCCTCAAGGTGTAAATAATAAGATACAAGTATCAAATACAATAACAGAAGACAACTCTTTTCGACTACCACCCGATACAAAAACAACAAATAGTGCTAACCAATTACCTGCAAAAACACTAATAGAAGATGATTCTTTTCGACTACCATCCGATACAAAAACAACCAATAGTACGCTCAAACTGACACCCACTACAATGATGATAGACGATGCTGTTCAACAAAAAACGGAGGTAAAAACCACCAGCGATTACAAAACATTAATGGATGGAAAAAGGTATATTCATAACTATGGAATTGATGTTCCTGATAAGCCCAAAGCTTTAATACCTTTTGAGCAAACAGGGAAAACAAAACCAGATGTAAAAGTGCAATTTGTCAATCCAGTTCGCACAGGCAATATAATACGTCTAACCCTAAGTGAAAGATGCAAAATAACCATGCGTATCAAAGACAATAACAGCAATGTACTCAAGGAATTAATGGCATGGGAACTAGACGAAGGAATACATGATATTCCCGTTGGTTTAAACGATATTGCCGTAGGATACTATCTCTTAGAAGTCAAAACCATTGCATCAACAGAAACACTACCATTTAATGTGATTCGCTAACCTTCCGCATCACCGTTTTATGGTACCCAATAATACCCGCCTCCATTAAAAAAGGAGCCACAATGCCAGCAATAGAATGCTTAATCAACGCAGTAGGAAACAAACGAAGCTGAAGCAGCAACTTTGTCAATAAAGGATACTGAAATACCTTCATCCCTCCTTCCTGAAAACGTTGTAAATTAGGCAAAATAGCCTGCGAATAATCAACCTCTTCTAGCATCTCCAAACCAATTCGACAGGCTATTTGATGCCATTCAGGCCAAGGGGCAAACTGCTTAACAGCAAATGCCACCGAAAAAATCTCATTTGCCAACTGCCAATCCAAATCCAGTTGCTCATTCGGCTTTTCCTGATAACCATCATACACCAATAAGTACCCCCTTGATGCCAATAAACGATAAATTTCACAAAGCGTTTGAGAGTGATCCTGACTATGACAAAGACATTCTATAGCAAAAATAAAATCAAACTGCGCATCAGGGTAGGGTAGTGCATTAAAGTCTCCCTGTCTAAATTCCAAATTCACCAAGTTTTTTGCCCGTGCCTTAGCTTGCGCTCGTTCAATATTAGCAGGAGTCAAATCAATAGCAGTAAACCGAACAGCAGGTAAATGTTCCGCCAAAAAAAGACTATTAAAACCCTGTCCACAACCCAACTCTAATACCTCCTTTATAGAATGCTTTTTAATAAAAGACAAGATAGACAAAGGGTGCCGATACAAACCCTCCCGATGTGCCTTCCTAGAAGGGTTCGTATGAAGCGGAAAATGCATCGCCCCGTCAGGGGAATGCAACCAACGATAATATTTTCCCGTTTCACGGTAATATTCTTGCGTAAATTGATGAGTAACCTCCGTAGTTTTAAGTTGCTGTAAACCAAATACTTGGTCAATTTTCTCAAGGTAATTGCGAAGGGATAGTGGAGCCGAAAGCATGAAGTAAAAACAAGTTAGTTTAGAATTTGAAGCACTAGATTAGTAAATTTACCTCGCCAAGATACAACTATTTATGATTCGCCACTTCAACTCTTTATTCTTAAACTAAAAAATACCCGAAATGAAACGAGTTTTCTTATCCCTACTATGCTGTTTAACCATACAACTAACAACAGCACAAGTCAATACTTCCAAAGTCACCGTTAACTACCAAAACCCACTTTCACAAACCACCGATTTAGAGTTAACCATCAACGAGTACGTAGACCTAGAACTAAGCGTTGTAGGTGGGCGTGGCGAATTTATCAAACTCCTAATGAAACAAGAACTAATGCCAGGAAGTCATCGCATTCCAGTCGTTGTAAGTGACATCCCAACAGGCGATTATATGTTAAAAGTTGCCTACGGAAGCAGTTCCTTTCTACAACCCTTCAATGTAGAACATCTGCAAGTAAACCCCGTTGCTGGAATGCCTACTCCTTCCAATCCTCCATTAAGCTATGGCGTATCAGAAACCTCCACGACCCAACGTGCCATTAATCCATCCAAAGCACGTTCCAACGATCAAGTCAGCTACTATTCTACCCAAAATAATGGACAAACTGTCTATGGAACTGCCCCCGTTGGCACCATCATCGAATCTACTACAACGACTACATCAAGCACCGTCAATGGAGCCGCTACCAAATCACGCGGACAAGTCAACAACAATCAAACCTTCGACGCCATGTACGATGGAGGAGGAAACCTAATCGTGTATGGTGTAGATGCCCCACAAACCAATGGCAATCAAAGCACCACCTCCAGCTCTATCAATTTATCTACTACTACTAAAGTAC
>JAHDCM010000097.1 GCA_020629895.1 Bacteroidota bacterium | reverse complement strand
CGTTTCTCCTATGCATATCACCTACCAATATCCCACCCCCTCCTCCTTAACCAAAACAGAAGAGAAAAGCCAACTCTTCCTCTCCCATTACAACGAAGCCTACGAAGAAAAAGCAGTTCCCTGCTTTTTTTGGGGCAAGCTCAAAGCTCCCTACCCCATCGCCCGTAGTTTACTAAGTCTTTCCAAAATTGTAGCAGCCAACTTCATGCCTGCTGGTAGCTCGCTACGTGATCCAGTCATCACAGCAGGCGGTAACAAACTCCGTTTAGAAGCCTTTTCTTCCTGTTGTAGTGTTTATGGGAAAGTGACACTACTTCCCGACGCCATAGAGGGTGAGTTTTTGCAACAAGGCACCACCAATGTAGACTTTAACACGGAAATGATTGCTGCATTGAGCCAGATAAAGAAGCAAGAAGAAGTTTTTTTCTCAGTAGGCAAAAAGGAATTTGTCATGCAAAAATCCAATCAAAAAGTGGTAGAGAAAAAAGTATCCTTACCACTCCGTTGGATCAAGGGAATGGCGACCGTACAACTCATCGCTGCCGATATGGCACCTACACTTACCCTAGACAAACTACAAATTCAATTACTTTTTAGAGCGATTCCAAAAGGCAATATAAATGATGATTATTTTTTGAGTTTACGCGGTCGCAAACCTATCCTATCACCCATAAAAAATCCCAAAAGTATCTGTATTGGTGCCATTCACCGTTTACGACTAGTAGAAAGCATATTACCACTCGCTACTCGACTTAGCATCTATACGCTCCCTTCAGAACAAGCCACCGCATTCATTTTTCATTTACCAGATGTCCGTTTTCAAATCATGCTTTCTCGAAGCTTTTGGCGCGGCTTTTCGGGCGAAGGAAACACCCTCGAAAACTTGGTAGAAGAAATACCAGATGAGTGGTTAGAAAAACTGGATACTTATGCTAAAATTAATGAGGAGTTTTCACCACAAGACCCACTGTTAAAGGACTTATCAACTAGCAACTTTCAGCAAATAGCGACTCGACTTTCTGCGATGGGCTTACTAGGTTATGACCTAGAAGAACAAATTTATTATTATCGTAAACTCCCCTTCAAGATGAGCCGTATCGAGACACTCAATCCGAGATACAAAAACGCGCTAAAATTGATCCAGAAAGGGTATTATGAATGGATCAAAGACGAAGAGGAGCAACTAGAAATACAACTAAAAGGAAGCGGTGTATATCATACTGTTATCATTACTCCCGAAGCGGCTCGCTGTACTTGTACTTGGTACGCGACCCATCAAAATAAAAGAGGAAATTGCAAGCATATTTTAGCCGCTAAAATCCTCAAGCAAAATACTGAAAAAGAATTAAGAGATTTACTAGCCGAATTTGAATTATGACAAAGGAAATAAGAGAATTTGAAGAGCGACTAAAAAATGAACACGTAAAAGGGTTCTATCAATGGATTGATGTAATGAGTTGGGAAAAGCGAAAGCCGCTCCAAGAACATGTCCAAAAATTGTACACCGAAACAGGCCACACCTTCACTCGAAGACAACGCACTATCGTTTCGATGTTGTTGAAATATAACTTAGGGGTTTTAAGAATTCAAGAACTTGATTTAGATCTCCCTAATTTAGATGAGGAGGAAATCAACGAATTGATTACCTTCTACCATCTTGAACATCCACAAAAACGATATGACCAGATCAAGGCACAAATCGCTAGTCCCGAAAGCTTCCTCACCCGCATTCCTTACCTTGTACTTCGCGAATTACAAAAGCGGGGTAAAGTCCCTTTCGACCGTCAAATATTTGTCGCCTGCCTCATTCGATTTAATGTATGGCATGGTGCAAGCTATACCAAAACATTAGCCCCCGAAGCAAAAAAACATTTCACCACCTTCTTTCCCCAAGATGACTTCACCATTGATATTCTGATGGCCGTTTTTGAAATGGAACTAGGGGTCAATAGAGCATTTTATGTAGATCGCGCCTACAATATTGGAGCAATTATTCATGCACTAGTCGAAAATGGACGCATTCCACGACAGCAAATCCAACAAAAATTATTCGAAGCTTTTAATAACCCCACCTTAAAGAAAACCACCCACGGATGGGCAAAAAACATTTACCAAGACCTTGCTTTTACACTAGAAGAAAACATCACTTGTCAAGATCAACTAATTGAATTACTAAACAATAGCCAAAATCTATTAGTCAGCTTTGGCGTCAGTCAACTAAAAAAAATCGTCCAGCACCCCAATTTTAACTGGCAGCAACTCATCAACTCCCTAGATGGTATTGTCTATCGCGAAAAGCAAAGCGGCACTTTAAAAACCGTTTTAGCAATCCTCCACAAGCATCTAAAAAAAGACCCCACTTTACTAGTCCCCACTTGTACCAATTTAGCTCCTATCTTTTTACAAGAAGATAACAAGATACAAGTGGCAGCAAAAAAGATTTATGAATTGTTAGATTTGGAGACGCCTAATGAAACCATTAAAGAGGCCTTACAACCCTTCCAAACGACGATGCATACAGAGGTAAAAAAGGCACTGGTGTCACTACTAGAGGCTGAAGAAGAAACAGCGGTATCTTATGAAACCTACACCCAACAAACCTATACGCCTCCTCCTTGTACAACGACCAAGCAACTACGCTATATAGAAAATGAAAATGACTTTATTTTCCTTGCTTCCAAAGTATTAAAAAGTAGAGACGCAGTAGATTATGAGTTATTTTTAGAAGGTATTCTACGCTATCACTCCTTAAAAGACAGCCATAAAAAAGCCTTACAACCAGCTTTGAAGCAAGCCAAAAAAATGGTGGAACGTATTGATATTTCAGCTAGAAGAGGCGTATATCACATAATGGCAGCACAGCTAATTTGTATCTGGCTAGATCCTAGTTTCCCTACTTTAACAGCCCAAATAAACCACTGGAAAAAGCAAAAAAAGAAAGAGGATGGATACCATTATACCGCAACAAGATGGCTGAAATTATTTCGCAACTTCCCCCGTATAGGACACATCATTGAACTAATCAACTCCAACAGTTCACTCCCCTTATTAAGTACTCCTAGTCACGAAGGAGGAGCTATTCATCCTGATATTCTTCTAGAGCGACTTACCATATATGAACAAGCCAAACAAGTACCTTTTGAAAAGGATTTTTGTATCGCCATCTGTCGCCTCAATAGGTGGACGGCTTTCTCCAAGCAAAAACTTCAAACATTAAGCCCAACAGAACATACAGCCATCGTTACTTATTTACTGGATGAAAAGGCAGCATTCCAGCCAGAAAAAATGAAACAACTCAAGAGCATTTGGTTAACGGCTTATGTATTAAAAAAACCAGCAAAAGGGCTACAAGCTCTGATGGCTAATTATCAGCAAAAAGATTGGTGGACACATCCATTTGAGTGGGACTGGTATTTAGATCGACGCTATTCGACCAATTGGAGTTGGGCAAGATTAAATCTCAATTTCGAACCCACTAATGATACCCGTAATTGGGGTCACTTGGAGTATCACTTAAATCCTCATGAATTCATTATCGCAGATGTAGAACATTGGATTTATCGCGACTTATTTCAATTAGACCCCTTATATTTCAATTATATTCAACGCGCATTTGCCTATTTATCAGACATTGAGGCCAGTGAGTCAAAAATGATCATGGAAATCGTCAAACAAAGCACCATTTACCTCAGACCCTTAGATAGAGCAGGCAATTTATTACTTAGCTTGAGCTTAGTTTGCAATATCAAATCAATTCGTACCGCCACATTCGATTGGTTGTGTTTACTCATTGATCACCAATACTTAGATATAGACGAGTTTAAAACAGGTATCACCAAAATAATTGCCAATGAACACCACCCCATTCCACTAAAAAGAATTTGTGAACATTTTGACCAACTCTTACAGATAGGTGGTGTCTATCTAAATGTTTTACAACAACTATTAGAAGACCTCATTCCAAAACTAAATGTAGATAATCTACCTAAAAGCTGTCGCAGTTTATTACATTATTACTACGAGGTACGCCAGTACGTTTCGACACCAATACCTCCTGCTATTATAACCGTTTTAGAGGCGATGAAAAGCGTTAATACCGTTAAAAAAGAAGCAAAAAAATTACTAGGCTAACGAAGTAATCACACAAAATTTAGAACGTTCCACTACCACACTTAGTCTTCTAAATCAGCCATCTTCCAAGCCACTGCCGACCCTGCAAATACACCATAACCATTTTCAACATTGGAATAGATCAACGTCGCCTCTTGAAACACCTCAATAAAACCGACATAAGGATTAAAATTAGTCGCTTGATCTGCCTGATAACTCTTGAGAGCCTGGTAATACGCCTCTTCTATTTTTCGCAATTCTACACGAATTGGTAAATTCGTACAATCCATCTCATCACAAGGCAAATAAATCGTCGCATGCATATCGACATGCTCCTCATTAAAGGAGGCATCCGACAGTAAATAACCCAAACCATTATACAAATTCTCCACTGCCTCCTCCTGCATCTCAAACAAAACAGGCTCCCAATAAAGCACCGAATCTGCTAGGCTTTCATCAACATACTCATACCGTTCCCGAAAAATCTGCACCCAATAATAATCCCCCACCCCTACTGCATCCTGAAACCCAAACCGCACATTGGCTTTCGCAGAAGCACTATAATCCGTTGTATTATTCGGACGTAGTTGATTCACCACCAACTCATCAATCATTACTCTCCTCGGAATCTCACAAGTCGCCTCCACATTTTCATAACCCTCCGCACTTATTTCTAACCGATACTCCTCCCCCGCTTTTATGCGATAATTCGATTGATACACACCAAAAGTATCTGCCCGAAAATAAGTATTTAACTCAAATGGATTTCCTACAAATTGTAATGTTTCTACAAAATTATCACCTTCAAAAAGGGCAACATTCGCGTCCTCAATAGTTACAATATCTTCTCGATCTGCTAGTATATGCTGACTCGCCAACACTGTAACTTGAGCTATGCTATCCGCTTCCAAAAAACTACTCACCACCAAACGCGGAACCGTCTCTACTTCCAATTTTAGCTTCTTCTCACAACTAAAAAAAATAGTTAGCATGAGCAACAAAGCTAATAGCCCTAATATGCTATTTACACCTTTAATAATCATATCTTATTTGCTTTTTTCAAAAACTACGTTTATAACTCACCGAAGGCAACACTGGAAACAAACTACGTTGCCACAAATAATTCCGTTCTGATCCGCCAGTACTAGTACGCTCCGCTGGATCAGGGCCAAGATATACAAAGAACGGATTAGCTCGATTATACACATTATACAGACTAACATCAATGGTTCGGCTCCCTCTCTTTTTCTCCTTATAAAACTGTATGCCTATATCCATTCGATGATAAGCAGGCACTCTAAAATTATTGCGGGCCGCATAATGCTCCACCCCTACATTCGAATAATTGGGGGTTAAAATCGCATATTGCACCTCTGGAATCGTAATCGCATTTCCAGACCCATATACCCAATTGCCACTCAAACGAATACGCTCGCTGAATTCATAAATAGCTGCTAGGCTAATATCATGTCGGCGGTCATAACGATAGGGGTATTTCTCCCCTAAATTTAACTGTTCCGATTGTCGCCAATTCCACGATAAGGTATAACCCAACCAACCTGTCCACTTCCCTACATTTTTTCGTACAAATAATTCACCTCCATACGACCAAGCATCCCCTGTCACTACATTCGATTGCCACGTATCACTCACATCCAAGTATTGCGCCCCCTCTTTATATTCAATAATATTTTTCATTTGCTTATAATACCCCTCTACACTTAGTTCCCAACCATTTGCAGGGCGATGCACCACCCCCAATCCCGTTTGCCACGAATGTTGCGGTTTGATATTGGCAGTAGGCGGCACCCACAAATCGGTGGGCAATCCAACCCCACTATTAGTTAGTAAGTGAAGATATTGGGTCATGGTCGCAAAAGACGTTTTAAAAGACCATTTATCACCCGCCAAAAGCCGCACCGCCAAACGTGGCTGCACCGAATAATAGGTCTTTTTCTCTACCTGAAACATAGAAGTATGAACGCCTATATTAATCTTTAATGCCTTTCCCATATTTACATCATCTTCGACATATACATTTCCTTCTAAAGCAACAATATCATCTGCTCCAATACTCGTTTGAATACGACCTGTTTCGGCTTCTACTTGCGTATAATTATTCGTTCCTACCTGAAAAAGATGTTGTGTCCAAGCCGTTCCAAAGCGAATATAATGACTAGGATTAGGGAGATAACTAAAATCCATCTTCGCCCCCCAATCGCGAATACCCGACTTAAAGACACTCTCCAAACGACTATTACTAGTCACACCTGCATCTACTTCTTCAATCGCATAATTTTCCTCACTCAAAATCTTATACCGATTAAAAGTAAGCGTTGTATTAGCAAATAAGCGATTGCTAAACAAGTGATTCCAACGAAGAGCAGCAATCGTATTTCCCCAAACCAAACGCGTCTTATAAGTCTCAAAACTCTCATACCCCCAATCTGGTCGATTAAAGGTTTCATCTCCCTTACTCAGTCCATTATCCAAGCCCGAAAAGAAACTAAAATAAAGACGATCTTTGTCTGAAAAGCGGTGATTAATTTTCACATTCGAATCATAAAAATAATAACCCGACACATCCTTCGACACACCGTAAGCCGTCTCGGTTCGACTTGCTATTTTAGAAATAGGACGCAGAAACAAATCACCATAAGCATAACGGGCCGAAGCAATAAAAGAAGATTCATCCTTTTTAATCGGCCCTTCGATAGTCAATTTAGAAGAGAGTAATCCCATCGAAAAATGCCCGCCCCAGCTTTTCATATTTCCCTCCTTCATTCGAATATCCAGTACCGACGACAAACGACCGCCATAACGAGCAGGAAAGCCCCCTTTAATTAATTGCACATGATTAATCGCATCAGCATTAAAATTCGAAAGGAAACCAAATAAATGGGAAGCATTGTATAAAGGAACCTCATCTAATAAAACCAAATTCTGATCAGGGCCGCCACCTCGCACATACAAACCCGCATTCCCCTCGTTACCACTTTGCACGCCTGGCAATAATTGTACTCCCTTCATTACATCCACCTCTCCCCCTACGGCTGGCAAGCTTTTTACACTCTCCAAAGGCAATACAATCGAACTCATTTGAGAACTAGTAATCGTATTCTCATAATAGGAACCATCTGCACCAAAAGTACCCGACTGATCTGCCTCAATAACCACCGCTTGTAAGGCCAAAGATGGACGAAGCGCAATCGCCAATACGGTATCTTTTTCTAGCTCAAATGTATATTCTTCTGCCTGATAACCGATATAAGAAAAGCTAAGGTTTACCGCTTGTGGCACTAGGGTTAAACTAAAAAAACCATAAGCATTCGAAGTGGCACCAATTTGCTTTTCTAGTTGAACCACATTTGCTCCAATCAACTTTTCGGCTGTCTCTTCATCTGTTATATACCCACTAATCGTGTACTTCTTTTTAGCTGCTGGCTTCACCTTCCTAATAATCGTATCTGGCTTTACTTTATTTGCCCGAACAACCCTGCGTTTTCGCACAATCCGAATGGTATCAGGAACCTGCTGTACCGTAGGTGCTACCACAGGAGGCGGGGCAGGCTTAGGAGGTGGAGCAGGTTTGCTTACGCTTGCTGCCTTCTTTCGACGATACAATACATACTGGCCATCTACCCAACGATAAGCAACGCTAGTCTCTTGAAACAACTGTTCTAATACCTTTTCTAGGGGCATTTCTTTTACCTTCAAACTCACCTTTCCTTCCGCCTCCAAAAACTGTTGCTTGTAAGAAAAAGGCACCTTCGTTTGTTTAGAAATAAGTCTGACCACCTGCTTCAACGCCATCTGCTTCACCTCTAAAGTGACCTTTGTATCAGTTCCCTGCCCCCAGCAACAAGAGACACATAAAATAATACCACAAAGGAGTAATCCATATCTAACAATCATCATAATTATGACTTCAGTACATATAAACAAAAAACACCAAACAAAACTCATACCATCGAACAAACCCTCATTCATCCGATGGTATTACAACGATTCCCTACTCCAAAGTCACACGAATATTCTTCTCTAGGCGATTGTTATTAACATCTGTTACATAAAGAGTCAATACAAGGTCCTCTCCTGTTTCTATCACCAACTCATAATTGGCTAATAACTGATTCATCGTCACATTTAACGATACATCATCTTCCTCTCCTTCTAGTTTTTGGCTACTCAAATTATAAGTCGTTTGGGGTCGTGGCGCAAAATCAATCGCTGCATGTCTCAACTCCACATTATCAGAAGTGACAAACGTAATTGCCAACTCATCATTCATAGCAGCCGTCAACGCGACTTCTCCAGTAGCATCCATACTCGTACCATTAATTTTAAATTCACTAATTACAGGTGGCTCTTTTTCAATCTTTTCACAACTGCTCATAACAAAACAAATACAAAAGGCAGTCAATAATAACATTACATTTTTCATGGGTATTCTATTTATTAAATGATTAAATAATAATGAATCAATCTACAAACCAACAAAGGCTTTATCAACGATTCATTACTAAGACACCCTAGCATAAATTTACCCCTACAAATAAATTGAAAAAAAGAAGAAAAAATCAGGAAAGCAATATAAACAACTGTTAAACAGCACCTTAACAGCTAAAAAAACATCAAAAAATTGTTTCTATCAAACTATCTCACTCACAACCTTCCCCATCTAACTGATACGTCTCATCTCTATAAGCCATTTTTAGATCAAACGTTAACTTTAACGTTTCTATCACCGTTTTATACGATTTATTATCAAATTGTGCTGTAAAGCGGCAATTCGCCAACTTAGGATTGGTCAAATTAAACTGCAAGCCATAACAACGTTCAATATCTGCTAAGGCAAGCGGCAAAGGCACATTCTCAAAAGTCAGTTTTTTAGTTGCCCAAGCCATTTCATTATAATTGGCTACCTTTTCTGCTGCAATTGCTTGTTTCTTTTTCGAAAAAACAGCCTGTTTTTGAGGCAAAACAAGTACCCCTTCTTTTTCCGTCTCCGCTTTCTCACTAAATAAAACTTTCCCAGAAGCAACAGTCACCAATACTTCCTCCTCCTTTTCACGTACCGTAAAAGTAGTCCCCAATACCTTAATACGCGTATCCTTTGTCAATATCACAAATGGATGTTCCGCGTCATCAGCCACATCAAAAAACGCCTCTCCTTTCAATTCTACTACCCGTTCTGCTTTGCCTTCAAAACTTTTTGGAAACGTTAAGGTCGATTTCTCATTCAAAATAACGAGTGTACCATCGCTCAAAGTTACCCGTTCTTTCTCCCGCATCGAAGTACTTAAAACAGTTGTCCTCTCCAAATATCCCGTCCAATGCAACACCAAAGCCAAAGCAATTCCCAACACCAACAAGGCTGCGATCCTCCCCCACCAATTATTCCGTTTAGCAACAATTTTGCGAGGCACTTTAGGCTCCACAACCTCCGCCGATTTATTCGCCTCAATCTTCGCCCACACACTTCCCAAAGCCTTCTCTGTATCAAATAATCCTATCGAAGGCAAGGCTCCCGTGTCCTTCCACACCAATAACAAACGATCAAATTCCTCCTGATTCTCCAAACGCCATTCCTCCACCCATACCTCTTCCGCTGCCGTTGTTTCTCCAGCAAAATAGCGAGCCAAAAGCTCATAATTAATTGGTCGTTGTTCTTTCATTTTCTTTTTATGACAACTTACTTCCTCTTTACCCCTACAAAATGTTTTATTTTTTTTATTTGGGCGTGTCCCCATTTCGTATATTTTGCCGCCCGTTCATGCATAGATGCATGAACTACGGGCAGACAAAATATACGAAACGGGGTCGGGCTATCCGTTTGTAGTTGGTTCACACCCACTAGTTCGGCATAGCCCTAGCGGTGTCTTCCGCTGTCAGCCCCGCTAGTCCTTGC
>JAHDCM010000096.1:7304-10086 GCA_020629895.1 Bacteroidota bacterium | reverse complement strand
ATCGCTTTTACAAAGGTATAACACGTAGGAGAGGCTCACTTATCGTCGCCTTCATTTTATAGCCTCAATCCCCCTCTTTCATTTTTTGTACAATTCAATACCTCATGGTGTACTAATCTTTTACACGAAAAAATAATTCCTTTTTTTTGCACATTCAGGAACTATATTTACCTTTACAACTGTTATATAATTGTGGCTGCACACAAAAACACTCACCATACCATTCCAACAGGTATTATTTTTGTGTCATTATAGCCAAATTAACCATTTTTTTATTTCCCTATTTTTTCCACCAACTTCTTTATCCATGAAGCTTAGGTATAGATAATACTATTTTATTCCATTTCAATTGCAAGTTCTTTGCAACAAAAATAAAAGTATATCTATCACCTATTCACTAAACAACTATAAGATTGTCCTCTATTCTAAACAATCTTGTAGCCCTCTTTTTGTTTGGCAGAAACTGATCTAATTCCATGCAATTAATCCAACAAACCAATCTGCATTTTCAAGATGCAAAATCAGATAAAGTCTACGAAGTGTACCTATACGAAGTAGGAAACGATCAATATATCGTCAACTTCAAATATGGACGCCGTGGTAACAATCTACAAGAAGGTACCAAAACCGACCAGCCTGTCAATCGAAGCAAAGCAGAAGCCATTTACAATAAGTTAGTTACTTCCAAAACCAAAAAAGGCTATCAAGAAGCCCCAACTACTACTCCTGCTGTTGCTCCTCCCACACCAAGTTCCAACTGGAATCGAGAAGCTGCCACACAAACTCTACTAGGCTATTTACAAGAAGCAGCCAGTAACCCTAACAAAAGCCTAAAAGAATTAAAAGTAAATAAAGAAAAACCCAAGTCTGTTTGGGGAGCCATCACCAAATGGATCAAAGGAGATGACCATTCATCTACCGAATCAACCAATACAGATAGTGATAAAGAAAAAGTAGGTAATCGCCCGCTTAGTCGTATCGTATGGCGAGTAGGAGAATTGCGCATCAAGGAGGCGACGCCTTTATTACTACAACTTCCTATTAGTGAAGGCATTATTGACCAATATAGTTTGGTGTGGGCATTGGGACGTTGTGGAGATGCAAGTGCCATTCCTAGCCTCGAAAAAATAATCGACAAAAAAGAGGGCATTCCAGCAGTACAACTCCTCGCACTAGAAGCTAAAATGGCTTTACTAGATACCGAAGCTCAAAAAACATGGAGTGAAACACTGTTCAAAACACTTCCCATAGCCTTCCAAAATCACACAAACACAGACAATATTACAGGAGTTGTTACCTCTATTAATGAGCATTTAACCGACAAAAAAGAAGCCTACCACTTAATAGCCCAACTTTACCTCATTTCCAATCATTACCCTACTTTAAAGCAAGCCATACACCAATGGGTGCAATCAGCACCTTTAAAAGGAAGTGGTTTCTTCAAAAGTATCCGTCAGTTATACAAAACTGCCGAGTTTCGCGAAGATGCACCTTTGTGGGGTAAAATAGTCCATCGTATTTATACCAACCGCGCTGCCTTTTATATCTATACTTGGAGTTATTATTATCGAAATGATGGAGAAATCCATTGCAATTCGGTCTTCTTCCCGAATGAAAACAGTAAGCGCAAGGGCTATGACAAGGACTATAACTATGTACGAGGAGATTATATTAAGACATTAGATGAGGTAAAGAAACCTAATTCACGGTTAGGTTTTGCAGAAGGTACTAAAAAATACATTCAAAAACGTAGCTGGCGTATTTTAAAACGACAGGCAGAGGCGGGCGAAGCACATACCTATGTAAAAATGGCTGTGGGCTTACTCCTCTCCTTTACCGATGCCGACCAACAAAATATCCCTCCTTACGAATATTATCGTTACCAACGGCTTGAAAGTGGTCGTTGGCGTAGCGTTCGTCACCTCATTCATTATCCATCTTACTCTAACTATCATACTTTTAAACATATTCTCTACGAGAACAGCCCGCGTTACGAACTTCGTAACAATAATAGTTGGGTGTATAAAGAAGGAGTAAGTAAAGATGAGCCTACCCCCAATGTTCGTGAGGAAGCCTACCCCTATTATTGGGATGAAGTACCACAAGGTATCTTGCATTTGTTGGCAGAAAGTAAATGCGAACCCGTACAAGATTTTGCGGTAAAGGCTGCCAAAGCAAATATTAGCAAAATCACCCCCCTCATCAATGTGTCTTTTATTAAGCTATTGCTCAATAAGCCTTACAAAGAAACGGCTTTACTAAGCATTGATCTAGCTAAAGCCATATACGACCCATCTAATCCAGATACAGAATTGATTTTGGCTCTGCTTAATGCGGTAGTACCAGAAGCCCGTACATTAGGAACGGAGTGGTTAGCGATGCACAAGGATTATTATTTTCAAGATGCCGACTTTGTAACTGCTTGTGTATTTAATCCACACAAAGACATCCAAGAAGCACTTGATAACTTATTGAGCAAACATACCTTTACGGAAGCACAAAGCACAGCTATTGTCGCAAAAGTAACGGCTCGTTTGCTTAACTACACTGCTGAAGTCAGTGACGCAGACCGTCAAGCAATTTTACAAGCTGCTAGTTATCTCAATAAACACTTCACTACTACGCTCCAACAAACTAGCTTAAAAACCATTCAAGATTTCTTGGATCATCCTGTGGCAGAAGTGAAGGTATTTGGCGCAAAAGTGTTGCTTGATCACCCTACCGACATCAAAGATTTACCCGAACAAACCATTGCAACGCTTATTAATGGAGAGTCGGCAGA
>JAHDCM010000096.1:0-7204 GCA_020629895.1 Bacteroidota bacterium | reverse complement strand
TTTGAGTTTTTGAGAAAGGAGGGATTGAAAAATGAAAAAACCGCCAAGATTGTTGCAGGTATCTTAAAACGCCAATCAGCAACCATGGCCATTGGAGACAAGGCAAAATGCATCACTATTATGCGTGATTTAGACGCCATTTACCCGAATTTGGATTTACCCATAAAGGTTAAAGAGGTGGTAGATGCTTCCTTGTAGCAATGTTTTGCGTGAGGGATAGAGGCGGAATGGAGCGTGAGGAGGCTGCTAGGTGAAGCAGGGAGTTGCCGAAGGCTGAGCGATGGAGCGAAGACAAGGGACGACCATGCTGAACAGTAGCCGAGTAGCTACATTATGAGCCGAAAGCCCGACCTGAAGTAGGGATTGAAGAACTGGAGGATTCGGTAGAGACGCAAAATCTTGCGTCTGTACAGATCTCTCCAGTTCTGAAAGACCTACGAAAGGGCACGCCCAAAAAAAATAAATAATAAAAAAATAACACCCAATATGTTATTCAATTACAAATATAGTGGTAGCACATCGGTAGAGAGCAATAGTAGCTCTACCAATATGTCTTTTGCACCAGATACGCTTCGAGAACCCACCTTTTTTCGAGGTACACTGGCAAAAAACATCCCTTTTCGTGAAGCCATTTCTGCTTTGCATGATGTGGTAGTATCTGACCTTCGTTGGAAACCCAAAGATAGAGAGGAGTATAAGGCTTGGGCTGCTCAACAGGAACAACTGTATTTGGAAACGCTTCAAGCACAGCAAAGTGCGAATGAGGAAAAAATCAGAGAGGTACGTGCAAAATTAAATGTGTTGTATAATAAGTCGAGTGAAATTATGGCTCCTTATTACAAAGCTCGTAGTGAGTACTTCGCTTATATTTATAAAAAAGACCGAGATGCTTGGTTTGTATTAGACCCTGTTATTACGGTACATCCCGACGAAATTTTTTACGAGTGTTTTAGCCAAGATGAATCTACTTATGGACGTTTGGGTTGTAGCTACGAAGTATTTAAAAATATCAACGAGTTTGAATGCGGCACCACGAATATTGACTATTCGGATGCGTTGTATAAAGAATTTCAAAAGATACGCGACTATAAAGAAACCGATTTTGTCGTTGACCCTAGTGGATTTGAAGTGACAACTGAAAATGAGGACACTTATAAGGAGCTAAAAATTGATCTTCCTGATAGTTGGGTACGCGGTTTCTTACAAGTAAGTTCGGCAATGACACTTGACAGTACAGAATTTAATTTACATCCACTTGATGTGTATAATTTCTTGTTTATTCTCAAGCGATTTAAAGAGAAAAAAGGACCTCGTTCTGTTCGTTTTAAATTGAAGCCAGGCGAACCTATCAAAGCGGTTTTTGAGCCGTGGAATTACGAAGTGGTATGTGATCGTAGTATTTATCCAGGTAATGAAGAAAAAGAAATTCGCATTTGGGGACGCCGTCGTCTTTTGATTTTAGAGCGTTTGATTCCTGTTACCAAAACCTTTAAGGTTCGCTTATTAGGAACAGGACTTCCCTCCTTTTTTATTGCTGATTTAGGGAATATGTCTTTCACATTGGGTCTTTCTGGCTGGACAAAAAACGATTGGTCACGAGCAGGTAATTTTGATCTGATGGCACCACGAGCAGATGTGGATTTGTTTACCAAAAACAAAGTCTTCCAATCACTCAAAGAAGATTGGCGTATGTCGGCAACTGATTTGTCGAAGAAGATGAAACTGGATAAAGCTATTATTACAGGGGCTTTATCGGCTTATACACAAGCGGGAAGTGTGATGTATGATATGAATAAGGATGTGTATCGAGTACGAGAATTGAGCCGTGAGCCACTGCCTTTTGAGAAGCTGCGTTTTGCTAATGAGCGAGAGCAACAGGCAAATCAGTACATCAAAAATAATCAGGTGACGGTGCAGATTGAATATCCTGAAAAAGGAGTAAAAAAGCTAAAAGGAGTTGTGAGTACGGGTTCAAAAAAGCTAACTACCGAGTTGGTTATTGATGGTGATCAACGTTTGGTGCAGGCTTCTTGTGATTGTCGCTTTTTCCAAAAAAATAAATTATTTCAAGGTCCTTGTGAGCATATTTTGGCAACGCGCTTGAAGGCAAATGAAATTTAATGTGCGAAGTACTAGGTGCGATGTGCGAAGAATGCCCCATTTACATTGTCAATCTATAAGATAAATCGTACAAAACTCCTTGCACTTCATATAAAACAAAAGAGCTTGCAATCTTTGGGTGGTGTATCACCACTCTTGTTGACAATCTTAGCATACATCACCAGCCGCCTCTTTAAGTTGCGGTCAAGTGCTACCCCTCGAATTTCAGTTTGAATTTCGTAAATCAAATTCAAGGGGTAGCACCTGCCCGCTTGGAGTTGAGCCATCTGGTACTGAGCTTCATCGAAGCCTTTCTTTTGTTTCGTTATTTGACATATTGATCCATACGCACGAGCTTGCAATCTATGGGTAGTGTTTCGCTACTCTTGTTGACAATCTTAGCATACACCACTAGCTACCTCTTTAAGTTGCGTACTATCAGATATATTCGCTTTTCAGGGCGACTTTCATCAAGTAAAAGCGAATATATCTAATAGTACGCTTGGAGTTGAGTCATCTAGTACCGAGCTTCATCGAAGTACACGCGTGTGGATCATTCTTAAAAAAGTTATGCAAACTGAGCTTGCAATCTATGGGCGGTGTTTCGCCGTTCTTGCTGACAATCTTGGCATACATCACTGGCTGCCTCTTTAAGTTGCGGGCTAGACAACTATGTCGGAATTCCTGTTCCGGTTCCTTAAACCGATTTCCGACATAGTTATCATCCCGCTTGGAGTTGAGCCATCCAGTTCTGAGCTTCATCGAAGTGTATCTATTTGCATAACTTTTTATTTCCCCATTCCAACTCACTGAGCTTGCAACCTTTGGGTGGTGTTTCGCCATTCTTGCTGATAATCTTAGCATACACCACTGGCTGCCTCTTTAAGGGGCGGGACAATGCAAGAGGGTACGGTTTACGGTGAGCCTTTCGTAAAGGCAAACCGTACCCTCTTACAGTCCCGCTTGGAGTTGAGTCATCCAGTTCTGAGCTTCATCGAAGCATGGTTGGAATGGACGTTTGCAGGATTGACGATAAACGATTGAACGATTGACGTTCCATCATAAATCGTTTACTGTTCAAACATAAATTGATTATTTTTTTTAATTGTAAAACCGTTTTATTTTGTCTCAACCAAAAACACGACAAGAGCTATACGAACAGATTCGAAAAACTTCGAAGCAGGAATTTATTCTGTCGGAGATGATTCGTCTTGGCTTTTGGGAAGAAGGAACTAGTCAACCTTCTGTACCTGCTGATATTATTAAGGAGCGTGGCGAATTGCAGCGCGAATTAAATAAGTTGATGGCAAAGGCAAGAAAGCTCGAAAACCCAGATCTTGTACTGAAGGAGTATCGACAAAAACGCTTGAAAGAGTCGAAGGAGAAGCAACAAGAGAACCGCGAAAAGCGGGAGAAAGAACGCTTGGAGCGTGCTGAAAAATGGAAGGAGCGTAAGAGCAAGGAGATTGTGTATTTGGGCGAGGCTATTTCGGGTGGCTTACAAGATACGACTGCCAATGAAGAACAATTAAAACGGTTTGGCTTACCCAATTTTGAGCATGCGGCTGCTTTGGCAGCAGCGATGGAGATTGATTTGGGGCAATTGCGCTTCTTGGCTTATAACCGTAAAGTGAGTAAAGTATCGCATTATAAGCGATTTTATATGGCTAAGAAAACAGGGGGCAAACGCTTGATTTCGGCACCTATGCCACACCTAAAAAGCGCGCAATACTGGATATTGGAAAATATTTTGAATAAGGTAAGTCTTCATGAAGGGGCGCATGGTTTTCGCCAGGGTCATTCGATTGTTACGAATGCTCAACAGCATGTTGGCCAAGATGTAGTCATTAACTTTGACTTTAAAGATTTCTTTCCGACGATTACTTTTAAACGGGTGAAGGGTTGTTTTGTGAATTTGGGTTATTCGGAGCAAATTGCCTCTGTTTTTGCGGCTCTTTGTACGGAGCCTGATGTGGATGAAATAGAAATGGATGGGCATACTTATTATGTGGCTAAAGGCCCTCGACATTTACCACAAGGCGCACCTACTAGTCCTGCACTTACTAATATTATTTGTTATAAATTGGATGCTCGAATGACGGGTATGTGTAAGGCACTTGGCTTTAACTATTCTCGTTATGCGGATGATATGAGTTTTTCTACTTCGGGTGAGGCGGTGAAGGATATTGGACGCTTGATTTGGTCGGTGCATCAAACAGCGGAGTCTGAGGGTTTTCATATTCATCCTGATAAGACACGGGTAATGCGTAAAAATCAACAGCAGGAGGTAACAGGGATCGTAGTGAATGAGCAGTTGGGAATTGATCGGAAGGAATTGAAGAAGTTTCGTGCCTTGTTGCATCAAATTCGCCAAACGGGTATGGCTGGTAAGTCGTGGGGAGCAGGTAAGGATTTGGCGGCTTCGATTTGGGGTTATGCGAATTTTGTGGCGATGGTAAAGCCTGAGAAGGGGGCGAAGTTGGTGGAAGAGGTGAAACAACTTTTAGGCAAGCAGACGCCTACTCATAAAACAGGTTTGGCTGCCGCTGAAAAGGATTTGGCGCGAAAAATTGCTGAGGAAAAAGAACGATTGGCGAAGCAACAGGAGGAAGATAAAAAGGATGGTGATAGTTGGAAAATGTGGTAAATACGGTGGAAATAAAGTAAAACAATAAATCCCTAATTAGTACAGTCTCTAATTAGGGATTTATTGTTTTAATTTGCCTTCATTCACCTCATAATTCCCATCCATATTCTTGTTTAAATTGCTCATTTTTTTTTAGCTCTCTTTCAAATGCTCTATCGAAGTGGTGGTAGCAGTAGTAGTAAATAGGGAGAAAATCTATTTCGGCTTCTTCTGTTTGTAAACGAATGCTCTTTTCATTTTTATAGCCTCCCCCATTTGGATTAAAAAGTAGATGTTTTCTGGCCATGACTTTTCTTATTTTTTCGGAGCCATATAACTGAAGTAGATTAGACGCTGCTTGCCGATTAGATTTATCCTTGCCTAATTTATAGATTGCCAAGAGTAAGGGCAATAATTTTTGGGGTACTCCCCCACCTTCTAGCATTCCTAAACCTACTGCTACATTTTCGCTCTCTACATTGACCAGCAAACTTACTAGTGCGGACAAGTCCATCTCTTCTGTGTTATCTAGCAGAAACGGCTTTTCGATTTGATGCAGGTATTGTAAAAATTGAGGTTCGAGGAAAAAGACCAATTGTTTGTTGGTTAGACTTTTAGTTATAGGCACATTTTTACCAAGTAGTATATGTGTTGTTTTATTGGTAATTTTTGTAGTCGAAGCAATATTAAGTTCGGCTAATTTGCTTTTAATATCTCTTCGAGTATGCACTGTTTTTCCAAGTATCAGTACTTCTGATTTTTGATTTAAAGGATGTTCTGAAAAGGTGGGGCTTTGTAATGCCAATTGTATAGACGCTTGATACTTGAGTTGTGAGACAGGAAAAAATAAAGCAGGCAGTAGCTCTTCACGAGATAAGGAGGCCATTTCACCTTCTGTTTGGTTGAGTAGCGACACCATGTTTTTTTGCACTTTCCAGGGAATGACTTCTTTCCATTTGGAAAGAGCTTGTACCCATTGAAAATAGGCTTGTGAAAGTGCTATGGGTTCTTGAATGCCCTCTATTTCGACTCCTAATATATCTGCTTTATCGGGAGCGATGATTAATCGTTTAGGTAGCCACCTCTTTAAGTGTGGGTATTTTTCGACTAGTACAGCTAGTTTACGAAAATAAAATACGCCCATAGGTATTGCACCTAATTGATTGTCTGTTAGGGTGACTGTACGAATTTGTTTGGCTAGTGCTAGTGTAGTAGGATATTCTTTTAATTGGGCCGTTCCTTGCAGGTATATTTTTCGACATTTGGGAAGTTGTCCAATCGCTTCTGGTAATATTTCGATGGTACTATCCTGTAAACAAATCGTATCCAATTTAGGGAGTTGCCCTATTTCTTTTGGTAATTGTTTTAGCTTTGTTTCTCTTAATTCTAGCACTTCCAGTTGAGCTAACTGCCCAATGCTTGTAGGGATTTGTTCTAATATTCCCCTACCTATATCCAATTTTCGAAGACTGTTGAGTTGTCCTATTTCGGGAGGTAGTTGTTTTAATGCGGTATCATAGATAATGAGTTCTCTCAATTTAGAAAGCTGTCCCATTTCGGGTGGTAGTTGTTGAAGCGGATTTCCAAATAAATATAATACTGCCAAATTCTTTAGTTGTCCCATAGAAGCGGGCAGTTCTTTTAATTGGCATTTGTGTAAATCCAGATAATCTAAGTGTATCATTCCTTCTAACTTGTCAGGAATATGTTCTATGGGATTAGCTCCTACTCGTAATGTTTTTAGATGTGCTAATGCACAAAGACATTCAGGCAATGTGGTAAATTGATTTCTCATTATATCCACTAATGTTAAGCCTCGCAATCGTCCTATGTTCTCTGGTAATGTAGTGAGTTGATTATCTGCAAGTCGCAAATCTTGTAATACATGCATATCCTCTATTTCGGTGGGAAGTGTTTTTAACTGATTTCTCTCTGCAGTAAATTTGACTAGATTTTGTAATTGTCCAATGAAACGAGGTAGTTCTGTCAGTTGATTTTCATCTATTCTAAGTTCTCGTAGCTGTTTTAGTTTTCCAATGGTTTTAGGAATAGTAGTTAAGTGGTTTTGCTGTAAATTGAGCGTTGTTAGTTGTGTCAGTTGACCAATATTACTAGGTAGCTGTGTTAGATTATTGCTTGATAGATTTAATACGACCAGCTTTTTCAATTGTCCCAATTCGGGGGGCAAGCTATCTAGTTGGTTATTGTATAAATTGAGTGCTTCTAGGTTTTTTAATTTACCAATTTCAGGAGGGAGAACTTTAAAATTATTATTTGATAAGTTGAGACGTTTGACTTCTAGGGGTTTATCAAATATCTCGGAAGGGAGTTGTGAGAGTTGTTGGTGATTTAAGTGTAGTCGCATGAGTGAATGATTTGCGTGAGGGATAGTAGTGGTAGCTTGGCGAAATAGAAAGGTAGTGCGGCTTGGACTAGCAGGGCTGACGGAGGAAGACACTGCTAGGACTTTAGCCGAAC
>JAHDCM010000095.1 GCA_020629895.1 Bacteroidota bacterium | reverse complement strand
CGGGTAAACCACCAGCGATGACGCTGGCGGCAGCTCCGTCGGACGTTTAATCGTAGATCGTTCAATCGTCTACTGCGTGAGGGATAGAAGTGGTAGCTTGGCGAAGTAGAAACTTAGGGAGGCTTGGACTAGCAGGGCTGACGAAGGAAGACACTGCTAGGACTTTAGCCGAACTTGTTTTCTAGGAGGCAACTACAAACGGATAGCCCGACCTTTTTTCGCCTCGTGCCTGTCGATGCGTGGACGTATCGATGGGCGAGGCGAAAAAAGGACACGCCCAAGTGTATTTGATAATTATTCGATACTTCTCTTGCCAAAATAGTAGCTGATACCTAGTTCGATAGCAGGAAGTACGTTGACGGTGGTATTGTAGGGTAGTTGAATGGCTAAAGAGGGGCGAATATGCCAAGCTAGTGGCCGTCCATTTCTAGCACGAAGGTCTTTGCCCATACCGATAGCGTATTTGGCGAGGAAGTAGCCGCGTCCTGCGTTGGGAACTTGTTCTATTTGTCCGTTGCCGATGTCTTCGAAGGTAGCTCCTTTGTTTTTGATGCGGGAGTAAGCCAGTGTAACTCCTGTTTCGAATTTGAAGCCGCGTTGTCGGATAGTTCGGAATTGCCATCCGAGTCCTAAGAAGCTATTGGTATGGGTACGTGGTTGTAGGTATCTTCCTGCTTCTAGGCGAAGGAGATGTCCTTTGAATAAGCGTTTTTGGTTGCGTCCTTGTGCTTGTTTATTGCCTAGTGGTACTTCGAAGGCTAGTTGTAGCCCTGGACGAGTAATGGTATTGCCCCAGTAACTAACTTCGAGTTGGGCGTAAGTGCTTGGTAGTCCTATAAATAAGGTTAGGGCTAAGAGGATGTATCGCATAGTGTGATTGAGTGAATGAATATTATTGGTAATAGGGGGAATTGTACCACCATTCGCTGATGGGTGTACCTGCTTTTTTGGCATGACTAATTTTTTGTTTATGTGTGTCGGTTAGCTTAGAAATATGTGTTTGTTCGTTAATGAGCTGACAAACGAAGATATTATGCAATTGGTTCAATTCCAAATTATCAAGAATACGTGGTGTATTGGTACTGAGAATGATTTGTTTTTGTTGTGCTTGTTGAATGAGAAATTTGCTGATAGCGTCTTGATTTCTTAGGTCGAGGCCGAGTTCGGGTTCTTCGATTAGGAATACTTGTTGATCGTGAAAACTAACGTCGCTAATGATTTGGAAAAGGCGTCGAGATGCGTCTGAAAGGTTTTGCCATCGAAGCCATTTATTATTGATTAAGAACTCGAATACAAGATTGGTACAGACGATTTCTCCTTTGGATTGATAGGTGAGCATTTCGGGGGCAAATCGAATATCTTTTATGGGGCTATATTGTTTTAAATGTTCTTTTAGGGTATTTGGAATTTGTTGACTAAGTAGTTCATTGAGCATTTTTGTTTCTTCGGAAGGGAGGGCTGGGAGGAGTAATAGTTGTTTAATTAAAATGCTGATGAGTGTTTGAACAAATTTATAGCCATTTTTAGTAGGGGAGTGGTCTATTTTTCGAGGAGGTTTGATAATCACGCGACCTGGGCGATCTAGGAATACTAGATTGGTGGGACGGTCGAAGGTGATATAATGCGTTGCTTGTATGAGTTGGGTGCGACTAAATATTTGAAAGGAACGATTGACTATTTCTTGCTGATATTTATCTGTTTGTGTGTATGTTTCTTGATAGAGGCTATTTCCATCTTTTATTAGGTTTTCGTTGACTTGGATGGCAGTAGGTGTAAGAAATGCGTTTTTTTGTTTTTGCTTATTTGTCTGTTTACTCGCCTGTGAATCTACTTTCCAGATATAATGATGTTGGTTGGGTGTATGAAAATGCAGTTCGATGGTAAGTGCTTCTTGTAAGGGATAACTAAACTGTAAACTTTGGTGAATAAAATGCAGTAGATTTGTTTTTCCTGTTCCATTTCTGCCGATTAAAATATTTAGTTGGGGCGCAAACTGGATGTTTAAATCAATGATTGATTTATAACCAGTTAGAAAAATGTTAGAGATATTGGTAATGCTATGTTGTCTGAGCTTATCCAATGGTCTTTAGTTTGCCGAGTGTGTAATGTAGTAGGATACAGGGATAAGAGTGGTTATTGGTCAATGATCACTCCATTAATGGGTACGATACTAGTAATTTCTGGTACGGCTTGCTTAATAGATTGTTCAATTCCTGCTTTCATGGTCATAAAACTCATGGGGCAGGTTTCACAAGCACCGAGTAGCTTTACTTTTACGACATAATCTGGCGTAATTTCTACAACCTCAATATTTCCTCCATCAGAGATTAGATGTGGACGGATGGTATTAAGCGCGTTTTCAACCCGTTGATATAGTTGATTGGACATAACAAAACTAATTATTTATTTAAAGATACAATAAATTTATGCATCATTGAAAAGTAATTATTCGGTAATATTGACTTTACTAGTGGGGGCAATATTAGCGTTACGAATAGCGATTTGTTGGGCTGTATTTTGAATAAACTGGTCAAATGATTGAGCAACAGGGGATTGTGTATCTAGTACAATTGGTTTTCCTTCGTCACCACCTGCTCTTACTTTTTCTACGATGGGTATTTGTCCCAGTAAAGGCACTTCATATAAGGTAGCAAGTTGTTTGCCTCCATCCTTTCCGAAGAGGTAATATTTTTTGTCGGGTAGTTCGGGAGGAGTGAACCAGGACATGTTTTCTACGAAGCCTATAATGGGGACATTTATTTGTGGTATTTGGAACATCCCTACTGCTTTGACGACATCTGCCTTTGAAACAAGTTGTGGAGTAGTAACCACAATAGCCCCTGTTACAGGCACTGTTTGTACAAGGGTAAGGTGTATATCTCCTGTTCCTGGGGGGAGATCAATAATGAGGTAATCTAAGTTGCCCCATTCGGTATCGGTTACAAACTGTCGCAGGGCAGAAGAAACCATTGGTCCTCGCCAGACAACTGCTTGTGTTTGGTCGGCCAAAAAACCAATCGAAAGGGTTTTGACGCCATATTTTTCGATAGGAATGATTTTATGTTTTCCATTTATTTCGGCGACTTGTGGTCGTTGTCCTTGTAAGTCGAACATAATAGGGATTGACGGCCCATAGATATCCGCATCAATTAGTCCTACTTTTGCTCCTTTTTGTGCGAGTCCAACGGCTAGGTTGACGGCGACCGTTGATTTACCTACTCCTCCTTTACCAGAAGCAATGGCAATTATATTTTTAACATTAGGCAGTATTTGACCATTGTCTTGTCGGCGAGAAGTAACCTGTGAGCCAAAGTCAATTTGAACTTCGATATTTTTGTCAATGAGGTGATGAATTGCATTGATACATGCTTGTTTCATCTGCTCTTTCATGGGGCAGGCGGGGGTAGTTAGTACTAGTAAGAAACGGACGCTGTTACCTTCAATTTGAATATTTTCGATCATTTTGAGGGTAACGAGGTCTTTTCCTAAATCGGGATCATTGACATAACTCAGTGCATTGAGTACTTGTGATTTGGTAATTGACATGATATAGGATATAGGTTAATAGCTCATAACAATTAATGGACAGGGATAGTTGAATAAGTAAAGAAGAATTAGAGATCACCTAACATTGGTCGCATGATGACATCTTCGATAACGGTACGTTCAGAAAGTTGATAGCAGGCAAAGACTGTTTCCGCTACATCTTCTACGGACATCATACGTTCGGCAGGGATACCTGCACCTTCCCAAGATTTGGTGTACACTGCACCAGGAAATAGCCCTGTAACTTTAATCCTTTGTTCTTTTAGTTCTTCTCGGAGGCTTCTTGAGAAGCCATAGAGTGCATGTTTGGAAATGGTGTAGGCACCACTTGCAGTATAAGGTAATAAACTAGCAACAGAGCAAATATTGAAAATATGTCCTTTTTGTTGTTTGATCATAGTAGGTAAGAGCGCGCGAGTTAGGTGGTAAGCACTATAAACATTCGCAGCTATCAGATTTTCTAATGCTCCTTCTGGTTCTTCTTGGATGCTTCCTGGCGTAAAAACTCCTGCATTATTGACCAGTAGATCAATGGTTGGCATTTTTTCTAGGATAAATTGGGCGAAATTTTTTACTGCCTCTTTGTTGGCAAGATCAACTGTTTGGTAAAATGTATTGGATTTAGGGAAGCTCGTTTCCCATTCTTGGCTAACTGCTTGTAAGTCAGCTTTATTTCTTGAGCAAAAAGCGATGTTGTATCCTTCGACTAGGAAGCGTTCGGCAATGGCTTTGCCAATTCCTCGTGAGGCACCTGTTATAACTGCATTCATGATATAGATTTTAGGGGCGAAGATAGAGAAATTGTGTGAGGGGAGATAAGTAAAGATCAAAGTTTTTTGGAGAGTTGATAGTTGGAAAGGTTATTGGTAGATTAATAATGAATTAATGTGGCTTTGATTGGGTATTATTAAAAATTAGCTTAAATTAGTCTAACTTATTTATGTTGGGATGAATTTTTTACATCATTTTGGTGCTTATGTTTCTTTCTTGTTGGGGCTTTTTTCAAGGCCTGAAAAGTGGTCTATGTATTGGAGAGAGAGTATGCGTCAGATGAATAGTATTGGTATTGAGTCGATTCCTATTGTGGCGGTGGTTGCCTTATTTATCGGAGCTGTTACTGCGGTGCAATTTGCTTATCAGGTACAAGACTTTGCTGTACCGATGTATTATATTGGTTTTATTGTAAGAGATTCGATGATTATTGAGATGGCACCGACTATTACGTGTATGATTTTGGCGGGAAAGGTGGGGTCAAATATGGCTTCTGAGTTGGGAAATATGCGTATTACAGAGCAGATTGATGCCTTAGAAATTATGGGAGTAAATACGTCTAGCTATTTGGTTGGAACAAAGTTAGTAGCGGGATTAATTACCATTCCAATGTTAATTATTTTAGCGGCCTTATTGGGTATTGTTGGTGGTTTGTTGGCAGTGGTTTTATCTGATTTAATGCCTTTGGGCGTCTATGAAAGAGGTTTACACTTATTTTTTGTTCCATTTAATGTGAAGATGATGATGATAAAAGGCTTTGTATTTGCGTTTATATTATCTACGGTGGCTTGTTATCATGGGTATCATGTAAAAGGAGGAGCGATACAGATTGGAGAGGCAAGTACTAAAGCGGTTGTTCATTCGAATATACTCATTCTTTTATCGGATTACGTGATTGCTGAAATTTTATTATAGACAATTACTAGATATTGCTTGAAACGTTTGGACATATTGGGAAATACTTTATCATGTTGAAGCAGATGATTTCTGTTCCAGAAAGTGCTTATATGTATTGGAAGGAAACAGTGCGTCAAATGAATCATATAGGAGTTGGGTCATTGATTATTATTGGTATTATATCCTTTTTTACTGGCGCGGTTACTGCGGTACAATTTGCTTATCAATTATCGGGCAGTTATTTCCCTCCTTATTTATTGGGTTTTGTGATTCGGGATTCTATGATTATCGAATTGGCACCTACTTTATCTTGTTTAGTACTAGCGGGAAAGGTAGGGTCGAATATGGCTTCTGAATTAGGTACTATGCGCATTTCTGAGCAAATAGATGCTTTAGAGGTGATGGGAGTAAATAGTACAGCGTATTTAGTAGCTCCCAAGATATTTGCTGCGTTGATTATTGTTCCTCCTTTGATTATTATCTCTGCTTTTTTAGGAGTATATGGCGGCTTGTTGGCAGCGGTTAATTATGGCATTGCGCAAGAAATGTTTGAGAAGGGATTATTGTATATGTTTGACCCTTTTAATGTAGTGATTATGTTAGTAAAAGCTTATGTTTTTGCCTTTTTAATTGCTACGGTCTCTTGTTATCAAGGGTTTTATGTAAAAGGGGGAGCTTTAGATATTGGGAAGGCTAGTACTAGGGCGGTTGTATTTAGTAGTATATTAGTGGTATTATTTGATTATCTGATTGCAGTAGTGATGACATAATAGATTCGTATGATTGAGGTAAAAAATATTAAAAAACACTTTGGAGATAAAAAGGTTTTGAAAGGCATCTCAACCGTTTTTGAGGCGGGGAAGGCTAATTTAATTATTGGAACGAGTGGTTCAGGTAAGACGGTTTTTATGAAATGCTTGGTCGGTTTACTAGAACCTAATGATGGGGCTATATTATATGATGGAGAGAATTTTAGTCAGATGACAAAAAAGGAACGTAAAAGTATTCGGCGAAAAATAGGGATGCTTTTTCAGGGGAGTGCGTTATTTGACTCCATGACAGTAGAAGAGAATGTATTATTTCCCCTCAATATGTTTACTGATTGGTCTACGAAAGAGAAAATGGATCGGGTCAATTTTTGCTTAGAACGGGTCAATTTGGTGGGTGCAAATGATAAATATCCAGGGGAAATTAGTGGAGGAATGATGAAACGAGTTGGAATTGCTCGCTCCATTGTTCTAAATCCAAAGTACTTATTTTGTGATGAGCCTAATTCGGGTTTAGATCCTCAAACCTCCTTACTAATTGATGAACTTTTGACAGATATAACCAAAGAATATAATATTACGACAATTATTAATACCCATGATATGAATTCAGTAATGGGTATGGGTGAAAAGGTCGTTTTTTTGCACCAAGGGTACAAAGATTGGGAAGGGAGTAATAAAGATATTTTACAGAGTAAAAACCAGTTGTTAAATGACTTTATTTTTGCTTCCGACTTTTTAAAAGCTTTGCGCAAGGGAATAGATAATGTTGGTTAATTAATGTTACTCCCTTTCGCAAGTGTATGTTTAGATATTATCTCATGAAATTGGCCCCTTTATTTAATAATTCTTCAATTTTAGAGGCATAACTTTCTGGGATATATTCTTTAGGGACTTTATTCAAGCTCCTTGTTTCTCCAAACCATTCTATAGATTTGATATTGTAAGCCAGTGCTGCTTCTTCAGCAGTGTTATATACACCTAATTCAAATGGTTTTTTCCCTTTAAATATAGCGGAACGAAAGTTGCCACTTGGGAGTTTGTAAACTCCTCGGTAACCCGACATCGTTGTTTCGGCAGTTAGACTATTGGGGATATTACGAATAATTTGCGAAGAGGTAGCCCATTTGATATTGTCAATTCTGCAATCGAGTCGATCGCCATTGTAAAAGGTAACAAGTAATCGCTTGCCACTAGGCGGTTTCTGAACAAATTTTTCTGCGATATATCGGTGCAAATAAATGGTAATGTTTTTATACCCTCCGTTTGGTTTAGGGTAATTTTTTTGATAAAAAGCATAACCATACGAATGAATACGCAAGTTTTGGAGTAATTGAACCTTTTTAAAATAAGGATCACGAGAGAGGTGTTCATAAACGTCTTCAGAAACCAGCACCATTTTGTCTGAGTTCTTTAATGGTAATTTGTACAGCATAAAAAAAATGGATAGTTTGATGGTGATATATCCATTAAGTTTTATCACCAAGATCATAAAATACTACTGTTGTATTACCTGTTTTTAGTAAAGAGGTAACTGTTTTAATATTGACAGTTCCTGACAGGTATTTTAGGATTTTGATTAGGGGGCAATATAGCCTCTATTTATGAGAGTTTGGGATGTCTCATTTTCAGTAAATCACATCATTGATTTACAAAGCATGTAAACTTATAGAGCATTTGAAAGTGAATAATGAATTGCGAATATAAAAAACATTTATAAATAAAAAACATCCTCTTAAAGGAGGTAGGATTTCGAGTTTATATAAATGATATATCCTTAATAATTGCAAATTAAGAAAAAAATATTTATTTGAGAAAAAAAAACGATAAGAATATAACATTACTCAACTGTTTATTAGGCGAGCTTATTTATAATGAGAAATTAAATTAGTAATGTGTTATATGCTCTATTTGATTTGTTTTCAAATGACTATGAATGTGATTATGTGAAGAAGTGTCATCTGGTATAGGCTAGGAGATAAGAAAATGTAAATGTATTTATGGCATTAATCTGACAATGGGGGATGTTAAAATGCGGTTTAAAGAGCTTATTCTCTTCAAACCGCATGAGGGCGACTATCTCTAACCTAAAGACAACCGCTAAAGTACATTATAGATTTTCTGTTAATGTTTTGATTTTGTCTTTGGCTACTACTTATACCATAATAGAAGAAGTAGCTCGGAATGTATCGTACTTGGCTTTATCAATTTTAATTTGCTCAAGCTCTTTGTGTGCAAGAGGAAGTGAACCTTTTTCTGTTTCGAGAATTCGATCCAACATGTTTTTGAAAATATTCATAGCTATTTGATTTTGAGATTGATTAATAGAATACGGGAATAATAATGTTATTGTGTTATTGAATGCTTCGCACATATACACAACGGATTTGTTCTAACTCGACCTTAGTCGCTTCTTTTTCTTTATAAGAAGCTTCTAGCGGCTTATCAGCAGCTTTTTGGAAGCCGAGTAGTTGTTTGATGATTTTCATAAGCCTACTAATTTTGTGGTGATAGAATAAAATAGTTCCCTGGAAACTAAAAAAGTTTTTTGAGTTTCCGTATTGATTAACTTCCTCACTTTAATCCATTGCTTTTTAGCTAAAAAATGGTGAAAGTGAGTTTAGAAGAGAATAAGCATCTATAAGTAGATGATAAAAGGGTTATTTAGTTTCTGTAATCTTGTCAAACTAATTGTAAATGAGTATATAAAGTTCCTAGTAGTTTGAAAAAATATTATTTAATGTATATTTTATTGATTTTCAGTTTTTTATCTTTTTATTTAGTTTGTTTCTTTAAAAGCGACCGCAAAGGTACGTTTTTTTGTAACAATAACAATCAAATTGCTTAGAAGTTTCTATAAATGGATAAAATAAGTACAATTAACAATTTCTTAACATTTTGAGATTAAACCTATGAACATAAAAAAAGGATACAGTTACTTGATAACTGTATCCATAATACCTCAAAAACCATCTTAATTAACTTATTATATATTAGCTTAGTTGAAACACATATTACTAATTGAAAAAAGGAGCTATGTGAGTCTTCTAGTTGCTTTTTCTAAGGCTACTTTTTCTGCCTCAGTTGCTGTTGTAGCTTTGGCTCTAGCTATTGTAGGACCTGCTTCGGCATTAGAAATGTGGCAGAAATATTGGCTTTCTATTTTGTACACCACTACTTCAATTCTTGTGCCATTTATTTCTTTTTGGTAGCTGGAAAAGTCATTGTTATTTTTCATAACCTATTGTATTTGAAGTAATTTAAATAGATTTATTTTTCGATAGGTGCGCCTACTAAGTTCCCCCATTCTGTCCAAGAACCATCATAGTTTTGGACATTTTCGTAACCGAGTAGATATTTTAATACAAACCAGCTTAAGCTAGAGCGTTCACCAATTCGGCAATAGGTTACTACATTTTTGTCGCTTGTTACGCCTTGCCCTTCGTATATTGATTTTAGGTCCTCTACACTTTTGAAAGTACCATCATCATTAGCGGCGGTTCCCCATCCAATATTTTTAGCTCCAGGAATATGTCCGCCACGCTGACAGGTTTCGGGTAAGCCTGCTGGTGCAAGAACCTCGCCAGTAAATTCGGCACCTGATCGAACATCAACCAATGCGGTGTCAGCTTTTCCTAAATTAGTGCGTACATCCATCATATAAGCGCGTAGGCTATAATCGCCAGCTGGAGCTTCGTAGCTACTGGTGTTAGTACTTGGAACACTTGTTACCATTTCACGTCCTTCCATCAACCATTTTTTACGTCCTCCATTAAGTAAGCGAACATCTTTATGACCAAAGATTTTCATTTGCCAGAATGCCCATGCCGCAAACCAATTATGATTATCGCCATATAAGACGACAGTAGTATCGGGAGAAATACCGCTTTCTTGCATCAATTTTTCGAAATCTTCTTTTCCTAAAATGTCGCGTTGTACATTGTCAGAAAGCTGTGAAGTCCAATTCCAAGCGATGGCTCCAGGAATGTGTCCTTCTTCGTAGGCGGTTGTATCCACATCTACTTCTACGATTACTACCTTGTCTTTGTTTTCGGCCAACCAGTCGTTGGAAACGACTGCATCAGGGTGTGCATAATTGCTCATAAATTTATTGAGTTTTTTGTTAGTTAATGATATATATCTTACAAACTAGGAGGGATTTTGTTTGACA
>JAHDCM010000094.1 GCA_020629895.1 Bacteroidota bacterium | reverse complement strand
ATATGGTTAACTCAAGGCAACACAGGCTCCGAAGCTCAATTTATTAGCTCCTTAAAAGGAGATGCTGCGAATGCGCCTGCCTTACCCAAAGCCAATGCCACAGGCGACTTAATCACTTTCGATGGCACGAATTGGGTCGCTCAAAGAGCGGTTATACAAACAGCAGGAGGTGGACAAGCAATAAATAATATGCAACCTTCTTTGGGGGTTCACTATATCATCGCTTTACAAGGCGTTTTCCCTTCTCGAAGCTCATCCGAACCATTTATTGGAGAAATTATATTGTTTGCAGGCAATTTTGCCCCCCGCGGATGGGCTTTTTGTGATGGGCAATTGCTACCCATTAACCAACATTCCGCCTTATTTTCTATTTTAGGTACTATATATGGAGGGGATGGGCGAACCACCTTTGCACTACCCGATCTAAGAGGGCGAGTTGCGATTCATCCTGGCACTGGGCCAGGCTTATCTCCCCTTAGATTGGGGACAAAAAAAGGAACTGAAACCAACACCCTTACTGTCCCTCAATTACCTGCTCACCAACACACCATTTCTTACGAATAATGATTCATAAAATAAGATGTAGACTGGCAAGTTGTTTACTTGCCAGTCTTTTATTTAATTGCCCCCTCCTAGCACAAACAAGCGACTTGCCAGTAGGAAATTGGCCGTTTAATGTCATTGAGACTACTACTAGCTCCTCGCCTCCCCTCAATGTGTCCTCACCCGTCATCGTAGCAGTAGTAGATGATGCGTTTCGTTGTTCTCACAAAAGCATTCAAGATTTTTTATATAAAAACCCTCACGAAATTCCGAATAATCAATATGATGATGACGGCAATGGTTATGTAGACGATGTACATGGTTGGGACATTTCGGATCAAGATAAGGATGTCTCCGCTCCAGCAGGAAGAGCGCGCACCTTTTTTCATGGTACTTATATTGCAAGTATCATTACCCAAGTAGCCCAAGTTCATTATGGAAATAAAGCTTCACAACGTATCAAAATTATGCCCATAAAAGTGCTTGCCGACCAAGCGCAAAGTACTTACCTAAAAGATGGGTATCGCGGTATTGAATATGCAATAGACAATGGAGCCAATATGATTTGCCTTGCTTGGAGTGGTGGTTTTGAAACCAAAGAGCATATTGCACTCCTCGAAAAAGCATATAAAAAGGGTATTTTGGTTATTGGATCAGCAGGGAATCTCAATCAAGAGGAAGTGCCGCCTCCTGCTAGTTTAGCCCATGTATTGGCTGTAAGTGGAGTGAACGAATCGCTACAAAAAATGAAAAAGGCCAATTATGGTACGCGAATTGACTTATCGGCTCCTGCTGTCCAAATAAAAGGAGGACATCCTCAAAAAGACAATGCCTTTATTGAAGAGAATGGCACTTCACCTGCAACTGCACTAGTAACAGGTTGTGCTGCTGTATTGTGGAGTCAACTAGCCGATAATGCTCATCCCACATTAATCAAAGAAGCATTGATCAATACAAGTCAGCCATTTCCCACTAACTTTATATATGGCGGAAAAATGGGAGCGGGTATAGTACAACTAGCTCCTGCCATTGATTATGTATTAAATCCTAAAAACCTTAATCGCTTTTTCTCATCGCTACGTTCCAAAGGAACAATAAACTATGATAAGTATAGCGACTCACAAATATGGAATATACAGCCTGCTGGCACGTATCATGGATATAAGATTTTTACTGATATATCGGGTATTAAAAAACCCCAGAAGCACACCCTGCGGATTGAAGTAGCCGATACTTTATGGAACGTGTACCCACTTTCTAAACTCCCTCCTCAACTTTTTATTCCTGTTAGTCATTTTAGGGCTTCTATTTCGAATCGTCCTCTCAAAAAAAAGGAACATGTCGTTTTGTATTATGAAGGACAAGCCATTGATTCTAGTCGGCTGTATTGTGCAGGTACTCGCCAACTGGAAGCCTTAAAAGGGGTAATTAGCGACGGTAGTGATCTAGCATCGTATAGTAATGATTGTTCTTGTAAATGGCTGATTACCCTACCTCCTGGTATGCGCATTCGTTTTACCTTCGACCAAATGGATACACAGGGTAATGTCGATTTTGTATATCTTATTGATGGGAGTACCGTCCTTTCTGAACATATTTTTGCAAAATTTAGTGGGCAGCAACTTCCGCCTGTGGTTACTTCTAGTGCTAATGAGGTGTTGATTTGGTTTGTAACGGATGGGAATGGTACGGGGCAGGGCTGGCAAGTACGATATGAAGCAGTTGAATGATGAAACGAAAAATTGTGCGATGTGCGACGTGCGATGAAAAAACGATTGACGATTGGACGATGAAACGATTGACGTAGAGGCGCAAGATTTTGCGCCTCGCGCCAGGACGTAACGTCGGATGTTGAATCGTGAATCGTTCAATCGTCTGCAGCGTGAGGGATAGTAACGGTAGCTTGCTGAAATAGCTGCCTTGTGACGCCTGTGCTGGCAGGGCTGACGGCGGAAGACACTGCCAGCACTTTGGCGGAACAGGCTGGTATAAAGCAACTACAAGTGGATAGCCCGACCTTTTTTCGCCTCGTGCTTGTTGATGCGTGGACGCATCGACGGGCGAGGCGAAAAAGGACACGCCCAAAAAATAAAAAAATCGTATTTTGTGGAGATGTTGAAGTTTTTGAAATATCTAGCCATCTTTATCGCAAGTTTAGTCGTCTTTTATTTGCTAGGGCCTAAAAAGCCAATTCCTAAACTGGACGCTTCGCCTACCCCACTATCTATTTCGATTGATGAGGTAGCCGATTATGTGCAACAGCAGGAGGCGGCAATACCTAATATTAAACCAGATAATGCCTCGCAATTGGTATGGTATGCTGATAGTTTGCAGCAACAAACGCCTTATAGTGTGGTGTATTTGCATGGCTATTCGGCAAGTCCAGAAGAGGGTGCGCCGATACATTTGGAAATTGCGAAACGGTATGGAGCTAATTTTTATGCGCCTCGTTTATTTGGCCATGGCTTACAATCAGAAAATCCGATGTTAGATGTGACGCCTGAAAAATTGTTGGCGTCGGCAAAAGAGGCGATTGCCATAGGAAAGATTATTGGTAAAAAAGTAATTTTGGTAACCTGCTCAACAGGTTCGACGCTAGGACTTTTTGCTGCACAAAATGATGCCGATATTGCGGGACACATTCTTTATTCGCCCAATATTGATGTATATGATTCTCGTTCAGAATTATTGATTAAGCCCTGGGGATTGCAAATTGCACGACAGGTGTTTGGGGGAAATTTCAGGGAGTTTGAGGCAAATGAGGAGGTGCGGAAGTATTGGGTGCATCGGTATCGTTTGGAGGGAGTAATCGCCCTTAAATTGCTGGTGAAGGCGACTATGAAAGAAGAGACCTTTAAAAATATTACCCAACCTTTGTTTGTAGGGTATTATTATAAAAATGAGGAAGAACAGGATAAGGCTATTTCGGTAGCACGCATTTTGGAAATGTATGAACAGTTGGGAACGCCTGCTAATCAGAAAGAAAAAATGGCTTTTTCGACAGTGGGTGCGCATGTGTTAGCGTCGAAATATTGGTCGAAGGATTTAGATACTGTAAGAAATACAACCTTTCGTTTTATTGAAGAGAAGATGGGTATTCGTCCCATAAATTAGTTTATTATTATGCGCTTTTATTGGAGATTATTAGTGATAGCTGCCTGTTTTTGCATGTTATCTAGTTGTGTGATTCGACGGCCACATATTCCTAAATTACCCAAAGAAGTCAATCATCATATTCAAACATTTCAAGCGGCTCCTGTTCATCCCTTTTATATGGGCGAACAAGATACCTTACACTCGGCAGGCATTCCGATTTGGTATGAGGCGATTGGTGCGAAAGACGCGCCAGCCGTTTTGTTGATTATGGGACATAGTACATCGGGCTTGGCTTGGTCGCGTCGTTTTATTGATCCGATGTTAGCAGCAGGTTATCGGGTCATTCGGTATGATAATCGGGACGTAGGTGGCAGCGGGTGGACGGAAAAAGGTTATGACCTTTCGGATATGGCTTTAGATGGCGTGCGTATTTTGGATCAATTAGGAATTGACAAGGCGCATATTGTGGGTATTTCGATGGGCGGAATGATTGGGCAGCATTTTGTATTAGAACATCCAGATCGTGCATTGAGTCTTTCGGCATTATCTACGAGTGGGTATTATTTTGACCCACAATTAAAATCTGTGACCCTTAAAGTAGCTTGGGCTAATGTCGCTTTAGGGCTTCGCTACGGTTTGATTCCCCAAAATGACCGTCGTAAGGTGAAGTACACCACCAAATCAATGGCTTATTTACAAAATCAAGAAGTCGTGCCTTTAGAGATGATGAATTGGTGGATACAACGTAAAAAATTTGCCCAACAAGAAGGACGCAAGTCTAATCCGAAGGCAGGTAGTCATCATACAAAAGCGATTCGTTTGTCGGGTTCTAGACTGAACGAATTGCAACAATTAAGGCTTCCTTCTTTGGTGGTTCATGGTACTGGAGATCGTTTGATTTTGCCCGAACATGGCGAAAAGTTGGCTGCTACAATTCCTGATTGTGAGTTGGTTATTTTGGAAGGCATGAGCCATATTCCGTCTCCTGAAGATGAAAAGGATATGGCTAAGGCGATTATTACGTTTTTGAAACGCCAACAGTCCTTGTAATATCAGTAAGTTTCGTATATTCGTAAAGCAAGTCCAATCCAAACCATTTTCCTTTTTAACTTTGATGAAGCCTTTTATGAAGCAATTAATGATGCTATTACTCGTCCTGTGTAGTATGTATAGCTTTGGACAGAAACGAACGCTAGGAGTGTTACAAAATGATTCAGCCTCTTTTAATGGTTATACTTTATTTGCTCCTAGTAATTCGATTTTCACTTTTTTGATTGATAATTGCGGACAAGTAGTTAATACTTGGGAGAGTCGTTACCCGCCTGGCATCTCTGCCTATTTATTGGAAGACGGTAGCTTATTGCGTACTGCTCGTACTAATAGCAACTTTAATGGTGGTGGTTCGGGTGGTCGTGTAGAGCGTTATGATTGGAATAACAAATTGACTTGGGGCTATACTTACTCCTCTAGCACCTACCATCAGCACCATGATATTGAGTATTTGCCCAATGGAAATATTTTATTACTTGCTTGGGAATATCATACGCCCGAAGAAGCAATCGCAATGGGTCGCCCTGAAGAATGGACACCTATTAATGGTTTGTGGTCAGAACATATTGTGGAGTTACAGCCATCAGGTATTAATCAAGCAACGGTAGTATGGCAGTGGCGCACTTGGGATCATCTGATTCAAAATATAGATAGCACTAAGGCAAATTATGGGCAGATTGCGGAACACCCTGAATTGATTAATTTGAACTTTGAGGTAGGGCCAATCAATCGTCCTAGTATTGATTGGTTGCATTTGAATTCTATTGACTATCATCCTGAGTTTGATCAAATTATTGTGAGTTCGCGTACTTGGGGAGAGTTTTGGGTCATTGATCATAGCACCACTACCGAAGAAGCCGCTAGTCATGAGGGTGGAAGATATGGAAAAGGAGGAGATATTTTGTATCGTTGGGGTAATCCAGCGGCTTATGATCGGGGTAGCTATGTTGACCAAAAACTGTTTGGGCAACACGACGTACAATGGATTCCTGAAGGCTTACCGAATGCAGGTAAGATACTTATCTTTAACAATGGAGATGGCCGCTTAGATGGAGCTTATTCGACGGTTGATATGTTGGTACCACCCGTAGATGCATTGGGACATTATCGCTCCTCTTCAACTAATCCATTTGAACCGAATAGATTATATTGGAACTATACCGCCCCTACCCCTAATCAGTTTTATGCTCCTCGCATTTCGGGAGCGCAAGCCTTACCTAATGGCAATATATTGATTTGTGAAGGCACTGAAGGGCATTTTTTTGAAGTAGATAGTTTAGGAACAATGGTTTGGGAGTATATTAACCCACTAGCGCGAGAACAGGCACAAATGCAGGGTGACGAGCCTAAACAAAATGATGTATTTAGAGCCTATCGTTATGGTACTGATTATCCACCTTTTCAAGAACTTACATTAACTCCAGGTTTGCCTATCGAAATAGATACCTTGCCTTTGCCTTGTGACATCATTGAAGAAGTAGTAGAAATCGTGCCTGGTATTTCGGTTGATACAGGGTTAGATTTTGCTGTTTATCCTAATCCTGTACAAGCCAGCCTTTTTATTGAAAATACGAGCAACAGCCCCATTCATGTACAAATATTTGATGCAACTGGTCGCTTGGTACAAGATTTTCAAAACGTGCCACCTTCTTTTTCACTTCCTACACAACAATGGCAAAAGGGTTTGTATATTATTAGAATTCATGACATAACAAAAGAGACATATTACACGAGAAAAATTGTAAAATAGGCTTAATTTTGCTTTTTATCATCCACCTTCTTTATTTACTCTATTTTATACTAAAAAAAATGAAACAACTTTATATCCTCTTCCTTATTACCTGTACGCTATTAGGCAATGTACAAGCACAAGATAAAACCGTTGGTTTATTGAATTATGATCCTGCATTGGCCTATGATGGTTATAATTTGCTCTATCCGCACAATCAGCCCAATGTTTATTTATTAAACAACTGTGGAGAAGTTGTTCACCAATGGGAAGATGACCCTGGTTTTCGGCCTGGGAATATGGTGTATTTGCAAGAAGATGGACGGATTGTAAAGTGTAAGCGTCCGAGTACTGTTGCGGGCAACCCCATTTGGGCAGGCGGTGGGGGTGGAACCGTAGAGATTAGAGACTGGGACAATGCCTTAGAATGGAGCTTTACAATTAATGATTCTTTGGCACGTTTGCATCATGATATTGCCCCCATGCCCAATGGTAATATTTTGATGATTGTATGGGAGTTAAAAACAGAAGCCGAAGCCCTTCAAGCAGGACGAGATACTGCCTTGTTGTCGGAAAAGAAGTTGTGGCCCGATTATATTATTGAGGTAAACCCGTCTACAGACGAAATTGTATGGGAATGGCATGCATGGGATCATCTCATTCAGGATTATGATCCAAGTAAAGATAATTATGGAGTCGTAGCCGATCATCCCGAATTGATTAATCTTAACTGGGATACCAATGCAGGGAAAGCGGATTGGATGCACTCGAATGCCATTGATTATATGCCAGAGCGAGACCAAATCATTTTAAGTGTGCCTACTTTTCATGAGTTTTGGATTATTGATCATGCGACTACTACTGAAGAGGCGGCTGGTCATACAGGAGGTTTTGGAGGTAAAGGAGGAGATTTATTGTATCGTTGGGGTAATCCAGCGACTTATGACAAAGGAGATTCTACCGACCAAAAGTTATTTTACCCGCACGATGTACATATCGTAGATGACTATATAAATTTCACGCATCCCCAATTTGGAAAAATAGCCTTGTTTAATAATCGGGTAGAAGAAAATCTATCGACTGTCAATGTACTTAATCCGCCTTTTGACATGTATGATTGGGCTTACTCATTGGAGGCAGATGGCACTTTTGGCCCTAGTAGTTTTGACTTAACTATTAAGCATCCTGAAGAACCTAGTCGTATGCACTCAACGGGCTTATCAAGTATTCAGTTTTTACCCAATGGCAACTCCTTGATTTGTGTAGGACGCTGGGGATATACGTTTGAGTTGACCCCTGCTAATGAGATTGTGTGGGAATATGTAACGCCTCAAATTAAGCAGTTGCCTGCCGCACAAGGCGATACCTTAGCTATGAATGACAACTTGACCTTCCGTGTTAGTCGTATTCCGTCGATGTATGCTGCTTTTGCTGATAAGGATTTAAGTGCTAAAGGTTATTTGGAATTAAACCCGGATAGCACCTATTGTGGTTTGGTCTTATCTACTAGTGAGGCGTTTGAAAACTTTAGTATTAATGTGTATCCTAACCCTGCGAATGAGGCACTGGTGATGGAGTGGAAAGCAGGGCGTTATGCTGATATTGAGATTATTGATTTACAAGGACGTGTTAGGAAACAGTTTATGGGAATGGGTGGCCGTCGGTATATGAGTATTGCCGATTTAGAAAAAGGCATGTATATTGTGAGAATTAATAAGGTAGGGGTGAAGAAGTTAATTATTGGAGAATAAGTCAGGTGTCAGGTAAAATTTTTCGCATCCTTTGAACAAAGGAAAGCTTACAATGCATTTTTTTATTCGCCATCTAAAAATCATATTCTGACTCTTGAATCCTATTTCCTGGTACCTTCGAGCGAAAAACAACCAATATCTAAACATTTTTTTTGTTATTTTTGCCCTACTAGAAGCATTCATTTTATAAACAATTCATATTATGGGAAGAGCATTTGAATTTCGGAAAGAAAGAAAATTCAAACGATGGGCCAAGATGGCTAAAGTGTTTACACGCATAGGAAAAGATATTGTTATTGCGGTAAAGCAAGGCGGGCCAAATCCAGAAACAAATTCGCGTTTGCGGGCAGTGATGCAAAACGCAAGGGCAGCGAACATGCCCAAAGATAATGTGTTACGCGCCATTAAGAAGGCGAGTTCAAAAGATCAAGCAGATTTTAAAGAGGCTTTGTTTGAAGGATATGCACCACATGGAATTGCTATTTTGATTGAAACAGCTACGGATAATAATAACCGTACCGTAGCCAATGTACGTAGTTACTTTAATAAATGCAATGGTAGTTTAGGAACCTCTGGCTCGGTATCGTTTATGTTTAGTCATACTTGTCATTTCAAAATCAACAAGGGTGAGCATGACCCTGAAGAATTAGAACTTGAGTTGATTGATCATGGAGCAGAAGAGGTATTTGAAGATGAAGAAGAAGGAACGATTATGATTTATGGTTCTTTTGAGAGTTTTGGCTCTTTGCAATCAGCACTAGAAAATGAACTTAAAATTGATATTGTTTCTTCTGGCTTTGAGCGTATTCCGAATATGACCAAAGAACTGACACCTGAACAAGAGGCTGATGTCAATAAATTATTAGATAAGTTTGATGATGATGATGATGTGCAGAATGTGTATCATAATATGAAGTAAAAGTGCGTGAGGGATAGTAGTGGTAGCTTGGCGAAACAAGCACTTTGTGAAGCAATGACTAGCGGGGCTGACAGCGGAAGACACCGCTAGGACTATGCAGAACAAGTGCTTGTGAGACAACTACAAACGGATAGCCCGACCTTTTTTCGCCTCGTGCCTGTCGATGCGTAGACGCATTGACAGGCGAGGCGAAAAAAGGACACGCCCAAAAAAACGATGATTGAATGACGAGTTATTTAATGCTTGATTGTTTAATTACTTGGGCTGACGACTTAGCTCTTTCGAGATGTTTGCTTATGGTGAAATAAAAAGTGGTTCCTTTACCAAGTTCCGACCTCACTCCGATCTCTCCTTTATGATTTTCGGCAATACTTTTACACATCGAAAGTCCAATACCCGTTCCTTCATATTCTCCTTTTCCATGTAGCTGCCTAAATAGTAAAAAGATTTGTTCTTGATATGCTTCGTCTATACCAATGCCATTGTCACTGACACTAAATTTCCAATGAGTTGTTAGTTCTTCTGCATATATTTCGATCATAGGGTTTATGTCTGGACGGGTAAATTTAATGGCGTTGCTAATTAGATTTTGAAAGATTTGGCGCATTTGAGTATGGTCGGCATATAATTTAGTAGGGAGATTTCGGGTTATAATTTTCGCTTTTTTCTCTTCGATGGTTACTTTCAATTGCTGTTTGACGGCATCTATGAGATAATTAAGATTAATCTCTTTTGGAAGGAAGTTTTGAGTATTGACTCGTGAATAACTCAGTAAATCTTCTATTAAGTCTTTCATATTTAAAGAACCATCCACGATAAAATCTAAATACTCTAATTCATCCATATTAAGCTTCGATTTCGCTGATTTTTCGAGTAGCTGCGAAAAGCTGACGATGGTTCGGATGGGAGATTTGAGATCGTGAGAAGCTAGGTAAGCAAAATTTTCAAGCTGCATATTAGAATCAATATACTTTTTCAGTTCTTCGTTTTTGAGGTGCAATAAATCTAGGTTGTCGGCAATGATTTTTTCTTGGGCCTTTTTTTCGGTGATGTCTCGAATGACCAT
>JAHDCM010000093.1:8918-10171 GCA_020629895.1 Bacteroidota bacterium | reverse complement strand
GCGTGAGGGATAGTAGTGGTAGCTTGACAAAATGGCTGCTTTTGTGCCGCAAGGACTAGCGGGGCTGACAGCGGAAGACACCGCTAGGACTATGCGGCATAAGCAGCTATGAGGCAACTACAAACGGATAGCCCGACCCCATTTTTGCCAATCAACCTGTCAGGTTTGCTTGTAAAAAGGCAAGCACGAGGCATTGCCCCTACAAAACCTGATAGGTTTTGATTGGCAAAAATGGGGACACGCCCAACTATTGATGATTGGGTGATGGGATGAGAGAATAAATGATGAGAGAATTATTCGGCGACGATGGTTTTGGTGGGGGCGATGGCGTAACCTGCCCAGACGCCTGTGCCACCATTGATATTAGTTTTGATACGGGTTCCGCCACTTAGGGGACCAGCAGAATTAGCAGCGTATTCGAGGGTACGCCAAAAATCGTAGCTATCCCGATCAATAGTAGCCCATTTGAGGGTGACGGTTTCGCCTGATTGTACGTAGCCGAATGTTTCGAATTCTTCGATTTCTACTCCTCTTGGGATGGCGCGATCAAGGGTGAAGTGAAAGGCTTCTCCGTTGATGAAAAGATCGTCGAAGACGGAACCCCAGCCTGGTAGGAAAGGTTCGTCATTGACTTTGGTGTAATAACGGTAAAAATTGCCGATTTCATCGGGGTCGGTAAATTCGACAAATAGGCGGTAATAGCCAGCGTAATCTTCATTATTGTGTTCTTCTAGCCAGATGGAGTCGATGGCTACGGGTTGGGGAATGGTGGTAGAGGCACTAAGTATTTCTCCCTCGATAGTAGTAATGCTTAGGTCGTAGGTTTTGCCGTATTCGCCTATCATGGAGAAGTCGATGAGGGTGTAGATGCAGTATTCGAAGTCGGCGGGAATACTGTCTATGGAGCTGAATCCTAGTGTATTGACGAGCAGTTGGCGTTCTTCTTTGGAGAGGGCTGACCAGCATATTTCGTCGAGGATGACTTCTTTTTCACCGTTGTTGACTTTTATTTCGGCTCCTTTGACGAAGCTTTGGTTGATGATGTCGTTGGTGAAGGTGCCGAAGAAGGGGAAATTGCGGGTGAGGATGACAAAGGGGGCGGCTCCTGATTCGATGGTGCCGTCTACAACTACTTTGTCGCTTGGTTCAGGTAGGTCAATTTCTACTTCTCGTTCGCAGTTGGTGAGTGTAACAACTACTAGGAGACTGAAGAGTATTATTTTTAGGTGGTTCATATTTAATGCGTGATTGGG
>JAHDCM010000093.1:2255-8818 GCA_020629895.1 Bacteroidota bacterium | reverse complement strand
AGGCTCCATCTTTTGCTTAGTTTGTAGGAAGCAACAATGGAGAGATCGTGTCGTCGGTCGTATTTGGCGGGAAAGGCGATGCCATTGTTGATGTCAGGGAATAGGCGTTCGGTTTTGGAGAGGGTGTAGCCGATCCATCCGTTGAATTTACCCATTCGCTTTTTGAGAAATAGTTCGATTCCATAGGAATAACCTTCTCCATAAACGAAGCTATTTTCTACGGGTTCATTGAGTTCGGGTACGTAAAATTCGGAGAATTCAATTTGATTTTTGAGGTCTTTATAGTACACTTCTACGGATGCTTCGTACTCATTGTCAAGGAAGTTTTGGAAGTAACCAAGTGAGTACTGAATACCTTTTTGAGGTTTGGTACGTTGAGTACTCGGCACCCACAAATCGGTAGGAAGCGTGGATGTTGAGTTGGCTACCAGGTGGATGTATTGATTGGTAAAAGTTAATCCTGCTTTTAGTGATGCTTGATCTGATATGGCATAACGCAGGGCTAATCGTGGTTCAAGTCCTCCGTAGGTGACGATTGGTTCCCCACGATCATATCGCACGGAGTCGGTTGGCAGTCCATTTTCATTGAAAACGGGAGACAAGAACGGCCCGACTTGTTGATAAGCAGAAGCACGTAATCCGACATTCATTTTTAGTCGATCAGTGAAAGTAATTTCGTCTTGGATATAAATGGCGGCTTCGTGTGCATTTTCTTTGGTGAGATCACTAGTAGACAATTCTGTATCTCCTACTGTTGCTTGTACCGAATAGGGCGTAAACGTGTGATAAGTGTAATTGGCTCCAAACTTTATATGGTGTGCGGCATTGGCAAAGAGATCAAAATCAAGTTTGAAATTATAGTCGCGTACTCCAGAGAAGAAACGAGAATTTAAGTCGCCAAAGCTCGCATCTACTTCAAAATCGTAGGTATTGTAAATAGCCGAGGCATTCATAAACAATTTGTTGCTAAACAGATGGTTCCAGCGAAGTGTGGCGGTAGCATTTCCCCAGGGCATTTTGAGATTAAATCCATCCGTTGATTTGAAATTGAATACATCTTTTCCGAAGTAACCGCTAAGAAATAGGCGATCTTTATCAGAGAAGCGGTAATTGGCTTTGAGGTTGAGATCGTAGAAATAGTAACCATTTCCTTCAAAGTCGGTTCCTTTTAAAAAAGGACGGGCTAAAATATCGGCATAAGTACGTCGTCCTGCGATAAGGAAAGAGCTTTTTTCTTTTTGAATGGGCCCTTGTAGGGTTAGGCGTGAAGAAATAAGCCCGATTCCTCCATTGACTTTATATTGGTTATAATTCCCTTCTTTCATGGTAACATCTAATACCGAGGAAAGGCGTCCTCCATATTGGGCGGGCATACTACCTTTGTGTAGGGTGGTATTACTAAGTGCATCAGCATTAAATACAGAGAAAAATCCGAATAAATGCCCTGTATTATATACAACTGCTTCGTCAAGCAGGATGAGGTTTTGATCAGGTCCTCCCCCTCGCACATATAAGCCTGAATTGAGTTCGCCTGAAGACATTACTCCTGGTAATAACTGAATCGCTCTTATCACATCTACTTCTCCCATTAAGGCAGGTATAGATTTGATTTTCTCGACCGATAAATCGACTTTCCCCATATCGGTACTTTCTACGTTTTCGTCGAGGCGTTCGGCCGAGATGACCACCTCATCTTCTAGTACAATAGAACCAGGTTCGAGTGTAAAATTGATGGTTGTATCATTGGTAACATCAAAGGTAATTTGGAGGGCATTATAACCAATAAAAGAAGCTTCTATTTCTTGTTGGCCTTCTTCGACTGTAATGGAGTAAAAGCCATATACATTGGTAGACGTGCCGCGCGACTTATTATCTTTATCGTACACATAAGCCCCTATTAGTGATTCGCCACTTCCTTTGTCAGTAACGTGTCCACTGATAGTGTGGGTGGTTTGAGCAACAAGGAACTGGGGTAATAGCAGGAATATGAAAATGGGGGCAAGATAGGCATATAGAGACAGTTGGTACTTATTAGAAGATGTCATGATTGCTTACTAGTGAATGATCTAAGATTTTGAATTTTCAATTAGTAGTGAAAACAATCATTAATGGGGAAATGTTTAACGAGCAGTATGAATTTGGTTGAATAAAAATGGTCTTTGATATAGAATTTTTTTCAACAACTTTTTGAAATGTTTAGATAGCAAAAATAAGGAAAAGAGATAGGTGGGGACGTTAACAAAAGCTAATTACCTAAGTACAGATAGCATAATCAACGACTGAAGTACTTAGGAACCACATAAGATAATTAAGACACATAAGTAGGCATAAGCTTACCATAGTGATGTACATAGAGATGAGGAAAGTCCACACAGCTTTGTCGTCTACGACGGCTCTTATGCTAACTGATGTCATCTTATGACAAATAACCTCATTAATAAGCATTCTTCTGATGTTCCTTGTATGGCTTATGTGATTTTATTGTTTGTCGAAAAACTTATATCTAGTTACTTACCAATCTGCCCCCTCCAGAAGGATTAAATCCCAAATATTTCTTTTGATTTGGCGCGATAGGCAGCATAAGCTTCTTCAGGCGTATCAAAGCGTCCGATAACGAAGGGCGTACGGCGATCTTTGATATAAATAACGGCTCGATAACGGTTTCCATCCTTACTAACTCCTCTAAATCCCGTAGAGCTATTGGTAGATTTATCAAGGCGTCGAAGCATACTTCTGGAGATCCACTCTAGGTTGCTAAGTCTGAGATTTTTGACATTGTTATCAATAAATCGGACGACCCAATTTTTGTTATAATCTTCGGGTTTTTTAATAAACTTAGTGGCGAGTAATTTATGTAGGTAAATGGTTTCGTATTTATTTTTTCCGACTTGTTTTTGGTAAACAGGATAACCTTTACTGTGGCTTCTTAAATTTTCAAGAATTTTGATGGTTTTGTAATACCCTTGATTGAGAAATTCATAAGATTTAGCATCAATGACGATCTTTTCGATGTCATTTTTAAGTGGTACTTTATAAAACATGGCTACGTTGAATTGTGTATATTGAATAATTTATGGGGAGATCAAGACAGACCTATCCCCTTCCTTTTCAAGAACTGAAAAGTATATTTTTCAATTTAGTTGATTAGAGAAGCTTCACCTTGGGGCAAACGAAAATGAATGAATGAAATTATTGTTTGAGGTGAGAATAAAATGATTCTTCTTAATTACTAAATAACACTGTTTACTCAACTACGCCAAATATAACATAAACTTTAAAGAATGTAAAGAAAATCTTCTTACATTTCAAAAAAAACCATTCATTAGTCTTTTATTCGCATAAATGTTTTAACATCAATTAGTTGTTGGTTGTTTATTAGTTGTAATAGATAGGTTCCTACTGGCAGGCTTTCTACTGGTATCTTCACTTTTGTTTGAGATACGCCTAGTTGTCCATTAAGTATTTCCATTCCTTCGAGGTTATAAATACGGTAATATCCATTATCAAGTGGTATTGGTATTTCTACCAACAGGAGATTTGTAGTAGGTTGCGGATAAAGCCTTATTGGATTAAACCTTTCTGTTGGCACATCAACTCCTGTAATATAGCTTGGATAATAGTAATAACGCTTATTGGAGGGTAGGTATTGTTGCTCGAATAAATACCATGTATTCCAATGTTCTATTTGTTTATTATAGTCTTTATCATACGTAATTTGATAATGGCTTTGGGCTTGTAATGTGCCTATAAAATCATCTCGTTTATCTATAAAAACATCTGTTGCCCACCCATTTTCATCATATAAGGTGCGACGTTTGAACAATGTAATTAACGAATCGGAAGAAATCCAGGCATCAAAGACACGATTTTGATATTGTATTTCCTGCCCACTAACGTTATAGTCTATTGTATTTTCACTCAGCAACACCCATTGATCATCTTGATAGTCGAATTCCTGTATCAATACTGGTCTTACAAAATCATCTTGATATGTTTCTATATATTGCTTATCAGGGTTCCATTGTTCCTCATTTCGATTCCAATCTTCTTGTCTTGTAGTAAACGTTTTTTCGAGGCTATCAAATTGCTCAAAGATTTTAGAGACAGGCATCCATTCATCATCTCTCCAAGTGTATTCTGTTTTAATTTGGTCATACCCCTCTTGTTCGTATGCCCACACATATTGGTTACGTGCGTCCCACTCTCCTGTTGTAATGTCCCATAAATAGGTATTCTTTTGCACCATACGTTGTTGTTCATCAAACGCATGCATATCTTTGGCATACAAGGTATCTATTCCCAACTGCTGATTATATCTACGCGTAATGGCTACCGTATTATTTCCTTGTTCATCATAAGTAAATAGTTTTTGAGCATTAAGTCGAAGTGCCTCCGACACCAACGGCGTGTACCACTCCTCCTCTTTAATTAAAAAATCATTTGCATTGTAGATATAGTAATTTTGAGCAAAGTTGAACCAACCTTCGATTGACTCTTCCCACAAATAATTTTGGCGTTCAATTAACTTATTTGACATCGAATATTTGCTCGTTACTTTTGATATGGGCAGCAATTGATCCCCATTATTTTCTTTTCGAAAATACACCATCTCATTTCTATTTCCAGCGGCATCATAACCAATACTATCTACTTGAATATCGCTTATCGCTCCCCAATCGCTATATCTTTTTAACTGATAATAAATAAGTTGCCCTTGTTCATCATAATCAAAAGCTTCTTTATATTGCAAAATCGAATCACCATTGAGTTGATGAAATAAATAGACATGCGCCGAATCGGGTAATTTATTACCATAATAAGTTGCATCTGTCCCTAATGTTCCAATATCTTGTGCTTTCGTCAATCCAGAAACCCACATAACAGAAACAACAAATATAAAAATTGCTACTTTTTTCATTCAATTTATGTTTTGTAATAAAAGTAGTTCATTTTACCGATTTCCACTGTCTTTTATTCGACCATTTTTTATTTTATAACTTTATTCTGGGCGTGTCCAAGCCGCAGTGCAGCCATGCTACTTGTTCATGCGATGACGCATGAACGGGCTATGCCTTAGCACTGCGGCTTGGTCAGGCTATTCGTTTGTAGTTGGCTCGTAGAAAAGGGATTCGATTATCACTGCTGGCAGTGTCTTCCTTCGTCAGCCCTGCCATCAGTAATCTCATTACCTTTCTACTTCACCAAGCTACCACTACTATCCTTCACGCGAAGGTACTTTATTCATTCCCAGTAAGTATCACTTCTACGAAGGTATATCCTAATAATTTTCTTAGATAAAATTTGAAATATTCACCAATGTTGTCTTAACTTCGCTTGCCTATTTTGACCACTAAAATCTAAACTATGGAAGCATACATTTATGATGCTATTCGAACAGTACGCGGAAAAGGAAATCGTAGAGGTGCCTTAATTGGCGTAACGCCTACCGACTTGGCAACACAGGTATTGGTTGCCCTAAAAGAGAAACACCAACTAGATACGACACAAGTAGAAGATGTGATGTTGGGGTGTGTGGGGCAGGTAATGGATCAGGCGGCTAATATTGCCAAAACAGCGGCTCAAAACTCGCAGTATGGCGATCATCTTTGCGGTGTTACCCTCAATCGTTTTTGTGGTTCTGGATTAGAATCTATCAATCAAGCGGCAGCTTATGTAAAATCGGGTTTTCGCAATTTGATTGTAGCGGGAGGTGTTGAAAGTATGTCGCGAGTAAAGATGGGTTCAGATGGAGGTGGTATGTTCATGGATCCTTCAGTGGCTATACCTGGTCATATCGTCCCGCAAGGTATTTCTGCCGATTTGATTGCGTCTAAATATGGGTATTCTCGTAGTGATGTAGATCAATTTGCTTACGAATCACAAATGCGTGCTTCGCTTGCTGAACAAGAAGGGCGATTTACTTCGCGTATTCCTGTCAAAGATATTAATGGTATCGCTGTACTAAGTACTGATGAAAATATACGTCCTTCTACGACTGTTGAGGGCTTGGCCACTTTAAAGCCTTCGTTTGCCATGATGGGGGCAATGGCAGGTTTTGATGCAGTAGCAATTGATCGTTACCCAGAGGTGGAAGAGATTGAGCATGTACACCATGCAGGCAATTCCTCAGCAATTGTGGATGGAGCTGCTATTACGCTTGTAGGAAATGAGGAAGCAGGTAAGCTTTTGGGCTTGAAGCCTCGTTTCAAAATTCGTGCAGCGACTATTGCGGGTACTGATCCTACCATTATGTTGACTGGTATTGGCCCTGCTTCTATTAAGGCCTTAAAACAAGCAGGTATGACTGCTGCCGATATTGACTTATTTGAAATTAATGAGGCATTTGCGGCTGTTGTTATTAAGGCAATGGCGGATATTGGAATTGATCATTCGAATGTGAATGTCAATGGCGGGGCAATTGCTTTGGGTCATCCACTTGGTGCAACTGGTTGCATGTTGATGGGTACTTTGATGGATGAGTTAGAGCGTCGAGATTTGAGTACAGGTCTTGTGACCTTATGCATTGGTGGCGGAATGGGTATTGCAACAGTTATTGAGCGAGT
>JAHDCM010000093.1:0-2155 GCA_020629895.1 Bacteroidota bacterium | reverse complement strand
ATAAAAAACAATCTTTACGAATTTGAAGTAGGAAGTGATGGTATCGGTATTCTGACCATCAATCAAGTAGATAATCCTACCAATTTATTTAGTACCTCTTTTATAAAGGCATTTATTGAACTAGCCCAACAAGCTATTGCTGATGCCTCCGTAAAAGGTGTCATTGTTACTTCTGGACGTAGTATGTTTATGCCTGGAGCCGATTTGCGAGAATTGGAAACAATGGGAGGTGATCCTGCCGATTATTTGAAAGGATCACTAAACATGCATCGGCAGTTTCGAGAAATAGAAAAAGGCGGTACTCCTTTTGTAGCGGCAATCAATGGAACCGCTATGGGTGGCGGCTTAGAACTCTGCTTGGTCTGTCACCATCGCATTGTCCTCAACAACCCTAAGATCAAACTAGGTTTTCCTGAGTCGAAAGTAGGTTTACTTCCTGGTGGTGGTGGTACCGTAAAAGCTCCTTATTTACTCGGCATCCAAAATGCCTTGATGTATATATTGCAAGGAAAAGAAGTACGCCCACAACAAGCAGTGAAAGATGGCTTGGTCAATGATATTGCTGATACCCCTGAAGAGTTGGTACAGAAAGCCAAAGATTGGATATTGGCAAACCCCTCTCCTACTCAACCGTGGGACAATAAAAAACATAAGATTCCAGGTGGAGGCTTTTGGTCACCTACGGGTGTACAGACTTTGATGGGTGCTGTGGGAAATGTGAGTAAACTGACACATGGCAACTATCCTGCTCAGAAGTATATTTTACAAGTCGTTCACGATGGTCTACAAATTCCGATTGATCGTGCCTTAGAAGTCGAAGCGCGGTATTTTACTAAGTTGCTTCACAGTAAAGAGGCTAAAAATATGATCCGCACTGGTTTTCTGGGAATGCAAGCAGCCCGAAAAGGAAAAGCACGTCCGAAGGAGCAAGCTCCGTATCCTGTCAAGAAACTGGGTATATTGGGAGCAGGTATGATGGGAGCGGGTATTGCCTATGTATCGGCTAAAGCAGGCATGGAAGTAGTACTAAAAGATATAAGTGTTGAAAATGCGGAACGTGGGAAAAGTTATTCTAAGAAACTACTAGATAAAGCCATTTCGCGTGGACGTTCTACTCCTGAAAAGGCAACAGCCTTATTGGACAACATTCATCCCACTGCTGATCCAAACGCAGTAGCTGACTGTGATTTGGTGATTGAGGCAGTATTTGAAGACCCAAATTTGAAAGATAAAGTTACCAAGCAGACCGAAGCTGTGTTAGCTGCTGATAAGGTGTATGCTTCTAATACATCTACGATTCCTATTACCTTACTAGCTCAATCATCTCAACGCCCCGAAAACTTTATTGGCATCCACTTTTTCTCGCCCGTAGATAAAATGCCGTTGGTAGAGATTATTGTGGGCGAAAAAACCTCTGATCGAGCAATTGCTGCTGCAATAGATTATACGGTGGCCATTAGAAAGGTACCGATTGTGGTCAATGATAGCCGTGGCTTTTTTACTTCTCGTTGTTTTGGTACCTTCGTTGGTGAAGGCATGTTTTTACTAGAAGAAGGCGTTCCCGCAGCTATGATCGAAAATATTGCCAAGAAAAAAGGGATGCCTGTCGGGCCATTGGCTGTACATGATGAAGTAACATTGACCTTAACCCTCCATGTGTTTGAAAGTGACCCTTCTCCTAATAAACCTGAAGCCGCTGTTCGAGCGTATAATATCACGAAAGACTTGGTAGAAAAGCATGGTCGAACCAGTAGAAAAGATGGTAAGGGATTTTATGATTACCCTGAAAAAGGAAAGAAAAAGCTGTGGAAAGAATTGGCAACCATTTACAATTCTCGTGTAGATGCCCTAGATGAAGCGACCATTGCCAAGCGTATTTTACATCGCCAAGCTCTCGAAAGTTTCCGCTGCTTGGAAGAAGGGGTTTTGAATACGGTGATTGATGGTGATATTGGGTCGATACTGGGTTGGGGCTTCCCTATTTATACGGGTGGGTCTATCTCTTATATCGACTATGTGGGCATTAAGGAGTTTGTAGCTGATTGTGATGATTTTAAGGCGCGTTTCGGCGCACGTTGGGAAGTGCCTGATAGTTTGCGGGCTTTGGCAGCAGCAGGAAAATCAGTGCATGATTTTGGAAAGGAAGCTGTTGAGG
>JAHDCM010000092.1 GCA_020629895.1 Bacteroidota bacterium | reverse complement strand
TTTCTTCTCATCTTTCGCTCCAACTTCTTCCGTTTTTTAGCAATCCGTTTTTGATAGTACTTTTGTCCTTTTACGGTATTGGGAATCTCATCAAAGCCTCCCTCATTTGAAAAGTCGGCTCCATCATCTGCTGGATAATCAAATGTGTCATTATTATAAGGCTGATCATTATAATTATAACTATCATTCCCTTGCCATTGCCCTTGCTCTAATTGTCTTTCATATTCATTCGGACGCGTACCGATATAAGGTTCTTCTTCAATCGTTTCAATATCAGGTGTCTGTGTCCCCCACTCTATTGGATTTCCCCCCATAGCTGGTTGATCTTTGGTATAAGACTGTGTCCCGATTCCTACTGGCAGTGCATCACGATTGGTACTGATTACATCATTAGATGCAGGAGTAGTAGCGGTAGGCATGTACGTATTGGCTTGTGATGGATATTGATTCATAGCTTGCCCTTGCCCCTGTCCTTGCCACGGATAATCAGTCATGGCAGGAGCTTGGTAGGTATTAGCTTGTGATGGATATTGATTCATGGCTTGCCCTTGCCCCTGTCCTTCCCAGGGGAATGTACCTGTTGGTGTTACATCTTCTTGATAACTACCTGTATTAGGAGCTGTGTTTATCAGCTCACCAGGAGGTGGAGGTTGTTGATATACTTTTACCTGTCCTACTGTTTTATCTTCATATACAGGCATCCCATCTCGATAATAAATGGGAATGCGGCAATTATCAACTGGTGGTGGTGTTGCTTGACTTTGTTGAGGCACAGAAGGAGGAACTGTCGCTTCTACATTATAACGATCAGTACGCACATCTGGCACTTGCACACTCCCTCTGTCATCACTAGGATAAACAGGTGCAGGTTCTAATGCTACATTAGGAGAACTACTGTAACTTGCGTTATTTCTATTATTAAAATTATCTCCCGATTCATCTGCTTGCTCATAAGCAATTTCTATTTCAGGAATGAATTCTTCTTCCATCGTTCCTGCTGGAGGAGGCGCACTATAAATAAAACTGGAAGCAGGTTGTGGATTTAATTGGTAATGATTGGTCGTTTGTGTAACAGGTGCTTCTGTTACATACTGGTACTCTTGACTAGCATTTACCCCACCTGTTGTTCCTATATGCTCTATCGTACTGGCTCCATCTGTTGGATAAGTCGTCATTTGATGACCAGGTGGCGCATAAGTACTTGCAGTTGATGGAGGCGGTGCCGTTATAACCATTGAAGGCGGGTAGCCTGTTCCTCCCTGATTTGAGGGGGTAGCAGACGGGTAAGTTGTAGTACTATAACTAGGAGAAGCAGCAGGCGGATAAGTTGTGATTGGCGTATCATAACTATACGTTCCTGTTGTACTTGGAGGCACTGGTGTTGTTACCACAGCCTGTCCTGGTTGATAGTAGTTATTATTATTTTCTATTCTTGGAGCAGGTGTTTCAAATTCGTTGTAGGTAATATTACTTTCAAATTCTCCATAATTATTGGAAGGTGTTGGTACTGGTGTATAAACAGGTGCTGGTGGAGGGGCATTATAACCATCAGCAACACTAGGGCTTGGAGGCGCAAAGACATCTGCTCCCCCAATAACCACCTCGCCAGGCTGTTTACGATTCTTCAAATCAATGAGCATTCTCGCTCGTTCATATCCTGCCGCAAGTACTGCATCTAATACATGTTGTGCTTGTCCTTCATCATCATAAGGGCCTAACATCGCTACTACTGCCGTATTGTTTTGTACAGGTACTTTTTCTAGTTTACCTAAGTGTGTAATGGGTGTAAAATCGTGGAAGCGTAATTGGTCTTGGTTAAATAGTCCCAACTCTACTCGAAATACTCGATCTGAAACACCTGATCCGCCTGTAAAACTAGGCGTATTGTTTGATTGCGCTTGTAAACTAGCTAATAATTGATCTATTTCTGCGGGTGCATAATCTTTTCCCACAATCATGCCTTGTGGATCAATCAAAAAAGAGGTTGGAATTTCTACCACTCCAAACATCTGTGCAATCGCTGAGTTACGCCCTCGCATATCCGAAGCATTGACCCAAGTAACATTTAGTTGCCTAGATGCATCAAACCATACATTAGGATCGGTATCTAGCGATACACTAAAAATTTCAAAACCCATCCCATCTACAAAACCTTGATTTTGATACTTATTACGTAATTGATTCAGATTTTGATAACGCATTGCATTGACAGAGGCCGCTGTCCAAAAATCAATCAACACATAACGTCCTCTTAGAGATTGGAGGTGTACGATTTCGCGGTTTATATCACGAAGTGTAATATCAGGGGCCATTTGTCGGCCTTGCTGTGCCAATATCAACTGACTAGGCACTATTAACAACAGGAGAACTATCAATGATAGCCACTTCTTCTTATCCATAATTAGAGATTGTAAGGGGGTGAGTAAAGCGTTCGATTCCCCGAACTTGACAGCTTGGTAAGGATCTCTTATAGGGTTCTAAGTCTTACCATCGTATCATTGAGCTTTTCTATAACAAAAATGATGCAACTACTCCCCCCTTTAGGGGCATAAGTAGTATTTACAGGTAGCATTTTACATAGCAATGACAAGGGTAAATTACGTAAATAGGAGCTTCTTCTTGTTCAGACATTTCACAAAACGTCTCTACACCACCAATCAATCAATTAATCACCTCTTCCTCACTCTTTCACCAATTTGTCACAGCATAGACAAACTATATACAGCAACTATTGTTTATTTGAACATCTTTACAAACAGTTTGGATAACATTTTGTATTTTCAAAATCATATCACCCAATTCATCACATTCAAATCGCCTTATGCACATCGTTATTATTGGCAATGGAATTACGGGGGTCACTTGCGCTCGATTTATCCGCAAACTCAGCGACACACATCAAATTACCCTCATCTCTGCCGAATCTAAATATTTCTTTTCGCGTACTGCCCTGATGTACATCTATATGGGGCATCTCACCCTCAAACACACCCAACCCTACGAAAATTGGTTTTGGGCAAAAAACCGCATTGACCTATTACAAGCGTATGTATCTGCTGTTGATACCACCAACAAAAGCCTACAATTAGATAATGGTCAAACGATTGCCTACGATAAGCTAGTCATCGCAACAGGTTCTAAATCCAATAAATTTGGGTGGAAAGGACAAGACCTAGCAGGTGTACAAGGCTTATATAACTTACAAGACTTACAACAACTCGAAAAAAATTCACAAAATGCCCAACATGCCGTCATTGTAGGCGGGGGCTTAATTGGCATTGAACTGGCGGAAATGCTTGTTACACGCAATATTGGGGTGACACTTTTGGCCCGCGAACAACTATTCTGGGACAATGTACTTCCCAAAGAAGAAGCACAACTCGTAAGTAATCATATAAAAGAACATCACATTGATTTGCGCTTGTCTACCGAACTAAAAGAGGTGGTACCAGATGAAAACGGACGTGCCAAAGCTGTCATTACCAATAAAGGTGATGCCATTCCTTGCCAGATTGTTGGATTAACTGCAGGCGTAAGCCCTAACATTAGCTTCCTAGAAAACAGCAATATTGAAACGGCTAGAGGAGTCTTGGTCAATCACTATCTCGAAACCAATATACCTGATGTGTATGCAGCGGGCGACTGTGCTCAATTTAGCGAACCTCTAGCAGGTCGTCGCCCTATTGAACAAGTTTGGTACACGGGTCAACGACAAGGAGCAACCGTAGCCTATAATATTTGTGGACAAAAGCAGCCATACAACCCACGACTTTGGTTCAACTCGGCTAAATTTCTTGATATTGAATACCAAACTTATGGCATGGTGTGGAATAAATTACAAGAAGGAGAGGATCAATTTTACTGGGAGCATCCCAATGGACGTATCTGCTTAAAAATCGTGTTTGATAAAAAGACACAACAAGTAAAGGGACTTAATAATTTCGGTTTTAGAATGCGCCATGATGTGTGCGAGCAATGGCTATTAGAAAAACAAGACCTCGCCTATTTTATGACACACCTTAGAGCCGCTAATTTCGATCCTGAGTTTTTTGAAGCACATGAACCAAACATTATAAAAGCTTACAATCAACAGTTTCCTAATAACAAGGTGCAACTAAAAGCCAAAAAGTCCTTGATGAAGACCATTTTTAATTATTAGGGCGCATCCTTTTTTCGCCTCTCCTGTCGATGCCTAAATGCATCGGTGGATGAGGCGAAAAAAGGTCGGGCTATCCGCTTGTAGTTGCTTCATAGCAGCCTGTTCCGCCAAAGTGCTGGCAGTGTCTTCCTTCGTCAGCCCTGCCAGCACAGGCGTCACTAGGCAGCTATTTCAGCAAGCTACCGCTTCTATCCCTTGCGCAAAAACACTACAAAAAACACATACATAAATCACAATTCATGGCACTCATAAACGAAGACCTTTCACTTTTCAACAAACAGGCAGATGTCAGTATGTCCCTAACAGCCGATGCCACTCACCAGCAAAGTGCTGCCCAAAAAATAAGTTTGGCAATGGTAGGAATTGGCTTGCTACTACTGTTTATTGCCTTTCTAAATATCGGCACCAATCAGCCTTTCCTAATGTGGTTGGCATCTACCCTTCTTCTAATGATTGGTGGCAGTATATATGGCTATTTGCAATATAAAGGACGTATTCCAGGCATCAAAAACAATGGGGTTATGTTTGCAGGCATTTCCTCACGAGGAGCCATCGCTTGGATCGCGGGTATTATTATCACTGGTTTTTACTGCCTCCTCTATTGGTTCCCTCAATACTTGGGCTTTGTAGATGGACAAACCAATACAGGCTTGGTCAAAATATTCGATCCATTGAGCTACGCTTTAAATGGGAAGGCTGCCACGCAATGGTTTGTATATGGCACCCTTTATACGGTTGCTATTTTGGTGATGGGCTTAAAATTTATCTTTAAATATCGCCACAACAAATACCAGATTATTCGCACCCTTTCGGTTATGTTTTTCCAGTTAGGTTTTGCTTTCCTTATCCCCGAAATACTTTCGGGCTTAAATCAAGACTTAGCTTATTTTGGGAAGGACATGAAAAATATGTGGCCGCTCAATTACTACTTCTTCGAAGACTGGCATTTGAATAATATGTTGGCAGGTGGTAATTTGGGGATGTTTATGTTAGTTTTAGGTGTTGCTATGATTTTTATCGTCTCTCCGCTACTCACCTATTTTTATGGCAAGCGTTGGTACTGCTCTTGGGTATGTGGATGCGGTGGTTTAGCCGAAACTGCTGGTGATCCTTTTCGCCACCTTTCCGATAAGTCACTAACCGCCTGGCGTATTGAACGCTATCTAATTTATGCCATTTTAGCACTGGTTACACTTGTCACTGCCCTCGTACTTTATACCTATTTCACGGGACAAGCTCAAATCGCGTTCTTAAATACTTATGACCTACGTAAGTGGTATGGCTTTTTTATTGGGGCAGCTTTTTCAGGAGTCATTGGAGTAGGTTTTTACCCATTGATGGGATCACGCGTATGGTGTCGCTTTGGTTGCCCGATGGCCGCCTTACTTGGGCTACAACAAAAATTCTTTTCTCGTTTTCGAATTACGACTAATGGCGGGCAATGTATTTCGTGTGGTAATTGTTCGGCCTATTGCGAAATGGGGATTGATGTGCGTGCTTATGCACAACGCCAACAAAACATTGTCCGTGCTTCTTGTGTTGGTTGTGGTATTTGTGCGGCAGTTTGCCCACGAGGAGTATTAAAATTAGAAAATGGCCCCACTGCTAATCGCACCGTTATTCATGTACGAAGAGATGCCGTAGATATTTTAGATCCAGAAATTAATTTGAAGTAAGGAATGATGATAAGGCATAAAAAAAGGGGACTCGTTGAGTCCCCTCTTTTTATGTCAAATGCTGACTTTTAACCTTGAAAATAATCTTTCATTTTCGAGAAGAAGCCTTTATCTCCCCGTCCAGGGTTTGGTTTAAAATTATCCGCACTTCTTAGTTTTTCTAGCATTTTGCGTTGTTCACTGTTCAAATCTTTAGGTGTCCAAACGATTACTTCTACTAGTTGATCGCCCACACCATAAGAATTAATGCTAGGAATACCTTTCCCTCTTAAACGGAAAATTTTCCCTGACTGTGTACCTGGTGGAATTTTAATTTTCACTTTACTACTAATAGTCGGCACTTCAATACTCGTACCCAATGCGGCATCTGCAAAATTAAGATAAAGGGAATACACTACATCATTACCTTCTCGTTTAAGGTATTCGTGTGGTAACTCCTCTACTCCAATAATCAAATCACCTGAAGGGGCACCTTTTTCGCCTGCATTTCCACGTCCACTCATAGACAATTGAATACCATCTGTTACCCCTGCTGGAATATCAATTGTAATGGTTTCTTCTCCGTAGGCACGTCCTTCTCCTTTACAAGTAGTACATTTGCTGGTAATGGTTCTACCTGCTCCGTGACAAGCAGGACAAGCAACCGTAGTTTGCATTTGCCCTAAAAAAGTATTGCTAACTCGTCGCACAGCACCTTGCCCTCCACAGGTATTACAAGTATTGTAGGAGCTACCATCTTTGGCACCACTACCTGCACAGGTATCACATTCGAGGTATTTTTTAACCTTGATTTTCTTTTGGACACCTTTGGCGACTTCTTGCATGGTTAGTTTCACTTTCACCCGCAAGTTCGCTCCTCTTCGCCCACCTGTACGACGTGCGCCACCACCACCGCCAAAACCGCCAAAACCATCGAAAATGCTACTAAAGTTACGTAGTATATCTTCCATATCCATTGCACCTGCGCCACCAAATCCACTAGCACCGCCTACGCCTGCATGGCCATAGCGATCATAACGTGCCTTTTTTTGGTCATCACTAAGCACCTCATAAGCTTCTGCTGCCTCTTTAAATTTTTCTTCCGCTTCTGGATTATCAGGATTACGGTCAGGATGATATTTCATGGCCACCTTTCGGTATGCCTTTTTAACTTCATCTGCACTAGCCCCTTTCGATACTCCTAATACTTCGTAATAATCTCGTTTATTAGCCATGTTTTTTGCTATCAGAATGAATAAAAATTATTTACCTACCACTACTTTTGCATGGCGGATAATGGTACCTTTCAGGAAATACCCTTTTTCAATTTCATCTACTACTTTCCCTTTTAGGTCTTTTGAAGGAGCAGGAATTTTAGTTAATGCATCGTGAAATTCAGGATCAAATGCTTCACCGACTGTTTCCATTGCTTTTACCCCTAAGTTTTCGAGGGTGGTTTTGAGTTTATTATAAATCAATTGAAATCCGTTATTCGCTTCATTTTCAGGATCAGCTTTAAACGCTCTTTCAAAATCATCAATTACTGGTAGCAAGTCTTTAATCACATCTTTACTAGCTGTTTTTACTAAATCCGACTTTTCTCGTTGTGTACGGTTTCGAAAGTTGGTAAACTCTGCTAATAGTCGAAGGTACTTATCATTGGTTTGCGATAACTGGTCTTCTAAGTCGCTAATTATGGCTTCGGGATCATTATCGTTTGGTTCTATTTTAGCATCACTTCTCCCCACCTCTTCTTTGCCTTCATTGTTATCTAATCCTTCCTTGTTAACTTCCTTCAATTCTTCTTCTTTATCTGTTACCTCTATATTTTTCTTGCTCATATAATTGCCTGTTTTTTATTGATTAATTATTTTATTCTTTGTCAAAATCTTTGCCAAGCGAAGTTTGTTGTCAAAATGGCAGCAACACTCCATTTCACCTGCCAAATTGTATAAAAACAGGTATATTCAATGACAAGGTGCCACTATGTAGCGGAAATGACAAATGACGGAATGACAGTAAACACCTAGTATTTTTCTTATGTGGTTTATATTTCTTTGTACTTATAAAATATTGGAAAACGTTTGTCTATGTACTTAATTAAGATATTAGGGGCAACTTTTTTTGACCGCTTGTTGGTAACTCTCTGAAAATTGATCTTTCATATCAGCAGTGGCATAACCATTTTCAAATGCTTTGAGTTTTTCTTTGTGGTTATTACGACATTTTATTGCTTCATCTGACTTGCCTTGTGTATTTTCTAATTCTTTACACTTACAATTCCAGACACTCAATAGCTTAGTATGTGGCTTCAATGTTTTTTCGGAATAAGGCGTGCGGGCTTTTGTTGTTTTTCTGGTTTTATCCGCTATACTCGTTTCTGCTTTTGTTGTTTTCTTTCCTGTTTTATCTGCTATACTCGTTTCTGCTTTTGCGGTTGATTCTGCCCGTGCTTCACGTATTTTATTCCGTAGTCGAGCAGCGGAGTCGGCATTGATAATAGGTGAGTTCTTATCTTTAATACTTGTTTTTAACTCCTTTTTTTTGGCTACATTTCTGATGGAGTCAATAGACATCCGTCGAACTGGTTTATCCGAGACCTTTTGCGTCTCTTTAACTTCGCTTGTATTGGTAGAGGTATTTGACTCGACTGTTACCTTATTTTTACTCGCAGTTGTTTTTTCTGTATCGCTTTGCCCTTGTTGGCAAGCCATCATCAATGAGCATATAATAAGTAGCAGTAAACTTAGATTAATTGTTCGCATTTTGTTGAAATAAGTGGTTTTGAAATAGATATTTTAACTGACACTTTAGTCAAGGTTAAAGATAAATTATCTATCTCAATTTAGGTGCCACAAATCATTTATTTCTCTACACTTCCCACAAAGAGGTATCTTTCCCTTCGAGAATAGAATCACCTCCTCTCAAATATGCATCTACTGCTCTTGCTGCTTCTCTGCCTTCTGAAATAGCCCATACAACCAACGACTGTCCACGATGCATATCTCCTGCTACAAAGATTTTATCTTGGTTAGTTTTATAATCATTAGCAGCTACATTCCCTCGCTTACTTAGTTCCACTTCTAATTGTGCCAGCATCCCTTCATGCTGTGGATGTATATACCCAATCGCTAGTAAGGCTAAATCACAGGGAATATCTCTTTCAGAGTTGGGACGTTCTACTAGTTTTGGTGCTTGCTGTTCGTTTCCTTCTTCCCAATCTACTTCTACAATTCGCACTGCTTTTATATGTCCCTCTTCATTACCAATAAAGGCTTTGGTCATTACTGCCCATTTTCGTTCACAACCTTCCTCATGTGAAGAAGAAGTGCGTAGTTGCATTGGCCATAAAGGCCAAGGGGTAGAAGGATCACGCGTTTCGGGTGGTTTTGTCAATAATTCTAATTGTGTCACATCCATGGCTCCATGTCGGTTAGAGGTTCCTACGCAATCGGCTCCAGTATCGCCTCCTCCAATAACAACGACATGTTTCTGTTCGGCAGAAATCACATCCACCTCATCTCCTGCTACCCATTGATTAGTAGGTTTTAAAAAATCCATCGCGAAATGAATTCCTTTTAGTTCTCTACCTTCTACTGGTAAATCTCTAGGAATAGTCGCACCACCACACAAGACAATTGCATCCTTTTCTGCTAGGAGTTCTGTAACAAGTATATTCCCACCGACATTGGCATTGGTATGAAAAACAATACCTGCATCTTCCATTAATTTGACACGTCGATCAATCACACTCTTTTCCAGCTTAAAATCAGGAATACCATAACGGAGTAAACCACCAATTCGATCATCTCTTTCGTACACTTCCACTTGGTGTCCTGCCTTATTGAGTTGTGCCGCCGCTGCCAAACCAGCGGGGCCAGATCCAACTACTGCTACCTTTTTCTGACTTCTTTCTTTTGGCAAATCGGCTTCTACCCATCCTTGCTCGAAGGCATGTTCAATGATTTGCTTTTCAATCAACTCAATGGTTACGGGGTCTTGGTTGATTCCTAATACACATGCAGCTTCACAGGGTGCTGGACATATTCGGCCTGTAAATTCAGGAAAATTATTCGTACTACTTAAAATGCGGTAGGCATCCTTCCATTTTCCTTCATGAATGGCTTCATTAAATTCAGGAATGATATTTCCTAATGGACACCCATTGTGGCAAAAAGGCACGCCACAGTCCATACAACGATGGGCTTGTGTTTGGGTCTCTTTTTTTCCAAATGCTTGGTATATTTCTCGATAATCCTTTAGACGTTCTGCTGGTTGGCGAACATCAGGAGTTTGTCTTTGATACTTTAAAAAACCTGGTTTTTGCTTCATTATCACCTCTGTTTACTTGCAAAAATTACTAAACTAACAAATGTAAGTTAATAATAGTCAGTTTATTACACATCTAAGATAGCATTATTAGGGGA
>JAHDCM010000091.1 GCA_020629895.1 Bacteroidota bacterium | reverse complement strand
CCCTATATTATTGATGTTGCCCCGTTGGGGCATTTGGATATTGTGCATCGAACAAAGGGTCTCTACCCTATATTATTGATGTTGCCCCGTTGGGGCATTTGGATATTGTGCATCGAACAAGAAACTGCGTGAGGGATAGTAGCGGTAGCTTGGTGAAATAGCTATTTTGTGAAGCAAGGACTAGCAGGGCTGACGAAGGAAGACACTGCTAGGACTATGCTGAACGAGTAGCTATGAAACAACTACAAGCGGATAGCCCGACCTTTTTTCGTCTCGTGCCTGTTGATGCGTTCACGCATTGACAGGCACGGGACGAAAAAAGGACACGCCTCAATAAATTAAAAGATCAGCAAAATAATTGAAAATACCAAAATACCTAAACCCATCAATAAGAGCGTATAAGGTAAAATTTCTTTGGCTTTGAGTCCTGTAATACCTAAAAGTGGCAAGGCCCAAAAGGGTTGTAACATATTGGTGAGTTGATCGCCATAGCAAAGAGCCATAATGCATTTGGGCAATGAGACTCCTAGTTGTTGAGCAGTTTCGACAATAACAGGGCCTTGTACTGCCCACTGTCCTCCTCCACTTGGCACAAAAATATTGACAATTCCCGCACTTACAAAAGTCCATAAAGGAAAAGTAACTTGGTTGGAAATGGCAACAAAAAAATCGGAGAAGATATTGACTAAACCAGAGCCGTTCATGAGTCCCATAATGCCAAAATAAAGTGGAAACTGGATGAGAATGCCTGCTGCACCTGTAATGGCTTCGTTGACGGCTTTTAGAAAGTGATGAAAACTGCCATGAAAAAGGATGCCTAAGCCCAGTAGGGTAAAGTTGATATAATTGGGATTGATGAAGGCAAGGCTTATTTTTTCGGGTAGTATAAAGGCTTTGTAGCAGGCGTAAAAGAGGACAACTCCTCCAAATAGATAGGCCATGAAACGGGAATGATCTAGTTTTTCGGCTCCATAGGGAGCGATTTTTAAGCCTTCTTCTTTGAGTGTACTTGGTGGCAGTATTACTTTTTGGGGATTGGAGCGTTTGCCTAACCAATATACGAAGCTTGTTAGTACCACTATAATAGCTACTGTGGCTACAAGGTTCATCGTAGAAAAAACAGTTTCGGCAAAGGTAATTTGATCGGGTAAGTTTGCTAATAAATCGGCATTTGTACTATCTTTCATCATGCTTTTGAGGTGTCCTGTTTCGGCAACTTTGGTAGTCGCAGAACCTGATATACCTCCATGCCATACCATGAGTCCGCTGTATCCTGCCGCTCCAATAAGTGGGTAGTTGAGAGGTATGTTTTCTCGTAGGGCTTTCTCACCTACTTTACGAGCGAAAATAGCTCCAAAAATGAGTCCTAAGCCCCAATTGAATAGCGCAACTAGTAGGGTGAGCAAGGTAACAGTAAATGCAGCAGTGGCGGTATCTTTACACCAAGTAAGTCCTTTTTCGATAAGATAGTTGACGGGTTTGGTAAGTGCGAGTACATGTCCGAGTACTAGCATCAACATCATTTGTAGACAAAATACCATCAGTCCTTTGTGCCAGAGTCCTGTTTCCCATTTTCCTAAAAGGGTAAGGGCATACTGGCCCCATCCTTGATCGGGTGTTTTGGTAAGTAGCCAAGCAAGTAGGAAGGTAAGTAGGGAAAGCAGTATTGCAATTGTAAAAGGAGAAGGGAGAAATTGTCGAAAGGCTTTGATGAGTTTTTCGGAAAAGGACATAGATTTGCTTGGTTTGGATCAGATTATATCCAAATATAAAAAAACCGATTGTTTGTTAGTCAAACAATCGGTTTTTTTAATTACGGTTATTTTATGATTTAAGCATAGGTACTTACCAAGTGGCTAACATTTTTTTGTCCCAGTTATAAATATCATCTCTAAAATTGACGGCTCCTGTTTCATCAGTATAAACAGTCCAGTAAAAGATATAGATTGGAACGGGTGTTTTTAGGTGTACCGTTTTTTGTTCTTGGCTTTCTACTTGGGCTTCCATTTTGGGTAGGTCCCAGCTTTTATCATCAAATAGTAGGTAATCGGCAAATTTGAATGGTTCGTTGATACGAATACAGCCATGACTATGTGAGCGATAGGTATAGTCGAATAAGTGTTTGGTAGGCGTATCGTGTACATATACATTAAAGCGATTGGGGAACATAAACTTGATTGCTCCTAGTGGATTGAAGGCATTGATTCCGTGTCGGAAGCGGTATTTATCGCTGTCGATGGTTGTAAAATCAAGGGAACTAGGATCAACTGTTTCTCCTCCTTGAAAGACGGAAATATCATTGCTCACAATAAATTCATCGTCTGCTAAAATTTTGGGAATTAGCTCTTCTTTGGCGATACTTTTAGGAATGTTCCAGTATGGATTGATTACGATGTATTTCATTGTATCGGCAAAGGCTGGTGTTTGCCATTTTTCTAATCCTACAATGATACGTTCTCGGTAATCGACATCTCCACCTACCATCATGGTAATTTCGAAACCTGGTATATTAATCATTAGAAAATCGGTTCCCATATCTTCGGGCATCCATCTCCAACGGTCTAAATTAGCTTGGATTTGTTTAATACGTTCTTCTACTGGAACATTTAACACATTTAGCATCCGAGGTCGAATAAAGCCATCTACTAGAATTCCATTTCGTTTTTGAAAACGCGCAATAGCGGATTCAAGTTCTCTGTCAAAGTCTTCTGTCATGGGTGCGCCAGGCCGTAGATCGCCTGTTGCTTTCAGGCGTTTTCTTACTTGTTTGACAATAGGAGCTTTGGCACCTCTTTGTAGTAAAATATTTGGAGGAATTTCGATAGGTTCCCACTTGGCATTTCGGTAAGTACGTAGTGCCTGTACTAGTTGTTGATAGCCTTCGTGAAGTGGAAGTAATAATTCTAAGGAATAGCGAATATGTTGATCTTTTAATGCTTCTGTTAGATAGGTATCGGCTTCTTTGAGTTGACGTGTTTTATGGTGCCATTCTAGCTCTAACTCTTTGGGGTTTGTTTTTCCTGAATAAAAGTGGTGCGCTAAGGAAACATAAGCATCTGTTACTAATATTTCTAGGGCGATAACATCATCAGGGCTTAACTCATTACCTTTTTTTTCATAATCAACGATTTGTTCAATGAGTTTGAAGTGGTAGTCATCAGGAGCAAGTCCATGATCTACGATTAGTTGTTTACACCCTATAAATGAGAGTGTCTGTCGAGCAACTTTTCGTCCATCGCTCCAAGCGGGATCATACGCTCGTTTGTTATAAAAATTTTTGACTGTTTTGACATGCTGAACTGTTCGATCAGTAATCCGCTGATTCTCGCTCATGCCCTGCACGCGTTGTTGTAGTAGTTGTTGTAAGTTAACATCTGCTTCCTGTGCAAATACAGGGGTAACAAATAGCAAACATTGGAATAATATTCCTATACAAATACAACACCATAACGAACTATTACGACTTTGTCGGTAGTGATATGTATTCATGATTTATATGATTGATGATCGGAGTTACTAATACCGTCTGTGAGGCGAAGACGTTAAAAAAAAATGTGTGTATTATGAATCTAACCGATTTATGACAAAGATACAAGTCTATTGCTAAATCTTATCAGTAGAAACAACTAATATCTCTTCATCTTTTCTTGTAGGGTGTGGATATAGATAGCTGCGTGTAACAACCGACTACCATACCACGAAAACATTTCTCCATCTACTAATTGAACGCTCACTTCAGGGAAAAAAGTACGCATTTCTTGTACCTGTTTTTCCTTAAATGGGAAAGGTTCGGAAGATAAAAATAACACATCGGGTTTTAAGGCTTTTACTTCATTAATTGTAACAGTTGGATAACGACTTTTATGTGCAAAAATATTTATCCATCCTGCTTGTTGGATGAGGTGATTAATAAAGGTTCCTGTTGCAGCTACCATATAAGGATTTTGCCAAATAAAATAAGCTACTTTAAATGGTTTTGTTTTTGGTAATAGGCTCCATGCTTGTTGAATTTCTGCTACTAGCTCTATTGTTTTGTCTTCTGTTTCAGTTAGTTCTCCTAATTGGAGCATCATGTTATAAGCATCTGTTAGTGTACTTATATCACTCATCCAAACAGGAAATCGTTTTTGTAAGGCTTGAATACCTTGTTGTTCATTTTCCTCTTTATTACCAATGATTAAATCTGGCTTTAACCCTGCAATTCTATCCCACTTAAAATCTTTGGTACCTCCTACTTTTGCTACCTTTTTACACTTTTCGATTGGGTGGATACAAAACTTCGTAATGCCAACTATTTTTTCTTCCAAACCCATATCAAACAATAATTCTGTTTGTGAAGGCACTAGTGATACAATCCGTTTAGGAGGTGTATCAAGCTCTATGGAATATCCCATCTGATCTGTAAAAGTTGGCATGGTTTATCTGATTATCGCTCATAATTTGGTCAAAAGTTACATATTCCGTCGATATTGTCCCCCTACTTCATAAAGCGCATGAGTGATTTGCCCTAGCGAACAGTATTTGCTGACCTCCATCAACTTTTCAAAGATATTTTCATTATTAATCGCAGCTTGTTGCAATGCCTTTAATTCGATAGCTGCTTGATTGGCATTTGCCTTTTTTAAATTTTCAAGGGTGGTAATTTGCGCCTCTTTTTCTTCTTTTGTAGACCGAATAACCTCATCAGGAATAATGGTTGGCGAACCTTCAGCAGATAAGAAGGTATTGACGCCTACAATAGGATAATCTCCTGTATGTTTCAAATGTTCGTAATACAACGATTCTTCTTGAATTTTACCACGTTGATACATGGTCTCCATAGCCCCTAGTACCCCTCCCCGTTCAGAAATTCGTTCAAACTCAAGTAATACAGCCTCTTCTACAAGATCAGTTAGTTCTTCGATGATAAAAGAGCCTTGTATTGGATTTTCATTTTTTGCCAAGCCAAGTTCCTTATTGATAACCAGTTGAATGGCTACTGCTCGACGCACTGATTCTTCAGTAGGTGTCGTAATTGCTTCATCATAAGCATTGGTATGCAAAGAATTACAGTTATCATATATCGCGTATAAAGCTTGCAAAGTAGTTCGAATATCGTTGAAACTAATTTCTTGTGCATGTAAGGAACGTCCTGATGTTTGAATATGGTATTTTAGTTTTTGAGAACGCTCATTTGCTTTATACTTATATTTCATCGCCTTTGCCCAAATACGACGTGCAACTCGTCCAATTACTGCATACTCAGGATCAATTCCATTAGAGAAGAAGAATGACAAATTGGGTGCAAAACTATCAATATTCATCCCTCTTGACAAATAATACTCTACAAAGGTGAATCCATTCGCAAGTGTAAAAGCTAATTGGGAAATGGGGTTAGCTCCTGCTTCAGCAATGTGATAACCCGATATAGATACCGAGTAGAAATTGCGAACCTGATGATCTGAAAAATATTGCTGCACATCTCCCATTAGTTTGAGTGAAAACTCGGTCGAGAAAATACAGGTATTTTGCGCTTGATCTTCTTTTAAAATATCTGCCTGCACAGTACCACGAACCGCCGATAAGGTTTTAGCTTTAATTGTATCATACACATCTGCTTCCAATACTTGGTCACCTGTCACTCCTAAGAGCATTAGACCTAATCCATCATTTCCTTCAGGAAGTGGTGCATTATAACGCGGTATCGACACTCCTTTTTTAGCATAAATAGCCGCTATTTTCGCTTTTACCTGCTCTTCCAATCCCTGTTCTTTAATATAGACTTCACATTGTTGATCAATGGCTGCATTTAGGAAAAAAGCAGTAATGGTGGCTGCCGGCCCATTGATGGTCATAGATACTGAAGTGCTACGTTTGACGAGATCAAAGCCTGAATATAATTTTTTTGCATCATCCAAACAACAAACCGATACGCCTGAATTACCTACTTTACCATAAATATCAGGGCGATAATCGGGATCTTCTCCATATAAGGTAACAGAATCAAAAGCAGTGGAAAGCCGATCAGCGGCAGTATCTTTTGATAGGTAATGAAATCGCGTGTTCGTTCGTTCTGGTCCTCCTTCACCTGCAAACATTCTTGTGGGGTCTTCTCCTTGCCGTTTAAAAGGAAATACACCGGCAGTAAACGGAAATTCACCTGGCACATTTTCTTGTAAGTTCCATTTCAATACATCGCCCCACGCCTCGTACTGTGGTAAAGAAATTTTAGGAATTTTATTTTGAGAAAGCGATACGGTATAAGTTGGTACTGAAATGGCTTTGTTTCGCACTTTATAAGTAAAGGTATCTTGTTGGTATGCTTCTTTTTTCGCTGGCCATTGTTCAATTAACTGCTTATTTCGGTTATCAAATTTTAACAATAGCTTTTCTCGCAACTTCAACAAGGTAGCCTTAGTCTCCTCATCTTCAATTATATCCATTAACTTCACTACTCGGTGAAGGCTAAATAAATTCTGAGCAATTTCGACCTGCTCCTCCACCCAACGATCATACTGTCGGTTACTTTCTGCTATTTCTGCTAAATAACGTACTCGGCTAGGTGGAATAATGTATATTTTTTCGCTTATCCCTAGTGGCAATTCCACTTTTGATGAAAAATCGGCATTTGTTAGCTCATCTACTTTTGCGATCAAAGCCTTATACAAGTGATTGGTACCAGGATCATTATACTGCGCTGCAATGGTACCATAAACGGGCAACTCCTCATCGGGTGTCATCCAAAGGTTGTGATTACGCTTGTACTGTTTTTTTACATCCCGTAATGCATCCTGCGCTCCCCGTTTATCAAATTTATTAAGTACCACCATATCCGCATAATCCAGCATATCAATCTTCTCCAATTGAGTTGCTGCTCCATATTCAGGCGTCATCACATATACACTAAAATCGACAAAATCGGTAATTGCTGTATTTGATTGTCCAATTCCAGAAGTTTCGACAATAATCAAATCATATCCTGCTGCTTTCAATAAAGCAATTGCTTCTTTAATACTTTCGGCAATAGCAACATGTGCCTTACGAGTAGCTAATGAGCGCATATACACGCGCGGATGGTTAATAGCGTTCATTCGAATCCGATCACCTAGCAAGGCTCCACCTGTTTTACGCTTCGACGGATCAATCGAAATAATAGCCAAATGTTTATCCTCAAAATCAATCAAAAATCGTCGTACCAACTCATCGACTAAAGACGATTTACCCGCACCTCCTGTTCCAGTAATTCCAAGTACAGGAATACCTATCGTTTCTTTTTCTTGCTGCTTAATTTCTTGCATCCAAGCACTCGACTGGGCAGGAAAGTTCTCAACTGCCGAGATCAATCGCGCAATGGCCGATTTATCTTTATTTTTCAGTACATCCAATTCTCCATTCACCTTCTCTCCTACTGAAAAATCGCATGTTTCTAATAAATCATTAATCATTCCTTGTAAGCCCATTTCTCGTCCATCATCTGGCGAATAAATACGTGCAATTCCATAGGCATGCAGTTCTTCTATTTCTGATGGCAGAATAGTACCTCCACCCCCTCCAAAAATCTTGATATGTCCTGCATTTCTCTCTTTTAACAGATCATGCATATACTTAAAAAACTCTATATGCCCTCCTTGATAGGAAGTAATAGCAATGGCTTGTACATCTTCTTGTACTGCCGTATTTACAATCTCTAATACTGAGCGATTATGTCCTAAGTGAATAATCTCTGCTCCCGAAGCCTGCATAATCCGACGCATGATATTAATCGCTGCATCATGCCCATCAAATAAAGAGGCTGCCGTTACAATACGAATCTTATTTTTAGGTTGATAAGGTGCGATTGTTTGCATATTCGGATAGGTATTTGGTCTCTAAAAAAGGAAAGGTGTAAAATTAACAAAGTTATACTAACAAGTGTTCTCTTCCCATTTTTATTTATTAGGACGTGTCCCCATTTCTGTTGAAAAAGATACTGCCAGCGAGACGCTGATAGTATCTTTTTCAACAAAAATGGGGTCGGGCTATCCGTTTGTAGTTGCCTTGTAGACAAGGTGTTCCGCTAAACACCTAGCAGTGTCTTCCTTCGTCAGCCCTGCTAGGCGAAGCGTCACTACCTATCTACTTCGCCAAGCTACCACTACTATCCCTCACGAACTTACTTTGGCTACTCATGATATATTATTACCTATATCCAATCATCTAAATATAATATGTGTCCTTTTCCCTCTAATTGCTGTCTAAATAGCAATCGCACCCACAAACACAAAACATAGCACAATGCAAAAACACATTTCTTATCTCTTGATAATGATACTTGTAGGCATGTTTAGTCATACTTCTTTTGCTCAAAAAGCAGAAAATGTAGAGGTGACAGCCACTAAAGACAAGGTAATTGTTACCTATGACCTACCTGGCAAAAAATCGGCCATTTATGATGTTGCGCTCCATTTTGATATGGACAATGGCAAAGTTATTCGCCCCAAAAGTGTACGAGGTGATGTAGGCAAAGTCATGGCGGGAGAAGGAAAAGCCATTATTTGGGACATTTATAAGGATGTTAATGGTTTATCGGGTAAAATTAACCCTGTAATTGATGTAAAGGAGATAGCACAAAAATCGAAGGATAAAGCAGGTAAAAAACAACCTGCTCCTACTCCCAAACCTCCACAAAAAACCAATCCACGTCCTAAAAGCAATAATCCCGTAATCAATGTGATGGATAGTATTTTTCGAGGTACGATGAAAAAACGGCGAAAACGTCCTAAACATCGTTTTGGTTATAAAATTGGTTTAGGCTCCTCCTTTGTCGAATCTAATTTGCGAAATAATTTTTATCAACGTCGATTTAGCTGGCAGGCAGGCACTTTTTTCCGCCTTAATTTTCACAAACGTTTTTATGTACAACCCGAAATTTACTATCACAGTCAATCTTATACCGAAGTATTGAACCAAGCAGAAAGCGCAGAACACCGTTACCATTATGCGCGTGGGCTAATGTTGGCAGGTTTTAACCCACTAGGACTTGGCTTACACCTTAATGGTGGAATTTATTATGGACAGTTATTAGGTGGAAAAGAAAAACAAGTATTAATTGATGGTACTGAAACGATTAACCTTTGGGATGCTCCTGTTCGCAATGGCGAAAGTTCTCCGTTTTTGCGAGGTGATCTAGGCTATGTGATTGGCGGTTCGCTTAACTTCAATAAGGGTGCTTTTGCAATAGGGGTACTGTATAGTCAATCATTCAATAATATAGTCAATAACCCATATTATATAGGTGTTACAGGCAAAGAAAATCTTAAACTTCGCAATAGAGGTATTCACTTTACGCTCCAAAAATCATTCAAATGGAAAAAATAAGCGGCTTATTACTAGTATTACTTCTAGGGGCATTTCCTGTAAGCAGTTATGCGCAAGTAGAAATCAATTTTCCTGAAAAGAAACAAGCCGACCTTGCCCGCATTCGTTCTAATGAGCAAGTAGATTTGAATGGTTTGTGGGAAGGCGAGGTGACACAAAGTAATTGGCTTGGCCGTCCTGAATTTGAAGGAGTAACAGGTAAATTACATGTTGAAATGAAACAAAAAGGTAGTCGGGTTAGCGGCTTGATTGTTTGTCGGGCGAAGTTTAAGGGGGATAATGGGTATTTATCATACGAAAAAAGCTTCACTGGTCAATGGGATGGCGGCTATTTATATTACGAAGATGTAAAGGTGCAAAATTATATCAATACCAATAAAAAACTACGTCACTTAGAAACCTGCCTCAAAAAAGCCAGTTTGCAATTTTATAAAATTGGGGATTCTTATCACTTGGAAGGCGACTGGCAAGGAGTAGGACATTTGAGTGAAGTCTCTTGTTCGTCTGGCAAAATACACCTTAGCAAGGTATTGGAAGCAGACATTAGCACTGAAGAAGCTCTTACCTTTAATGTAAACTTTTCGAACTTAGAAAAAGGCCCTGTTGCTATTAAGTGGGATCGAAAGAATAAAATTCGAAAATTGCGAAATCGCAAAGTAGAGCCTGGAAAGGTTGTAAAAGTAGATAGTAATTGTTTACGTATCACCGTGTATGATCATCAAAAAGATGATGGCGATATTGTTTCCCTCAATTTTAATGGGCAGTGGATTTTAGATCATTTTGAGCTAGATAATGAGGATTATGATATTGATATATGCTTGGAAGAAAATGCCGACTTTCCTAATTATCTGATTTTATATGCTCATAATTTGGGGGAGGTTCCACCTAATACGGTTGCCCTAAAAGTAAATGATGGCTATCGTAGCAAGCGGTTTGTACTTAACTCAGACATGCATACTTGTGATGT
>JAHDCM010000090.1 GCA_020629895.1 Bacteroidota bacterium | reverse complement strand
ATCAAAGTAATCTGCCCCTTCTCCAATCGCTCCTCTGTTTCGCCAACTACCCGATAACGCACTTGATAGACATAAATCCCCATTGGCTGTATTTCCCCTTCAGATGTACCATCCCAGCTAATATCCAAACCATTGCCACGAAAAACCTCATTGCCCCACCGATTAAAAATCTGAAAATCAATAACCTCCTCCACACCGACAGTCAGTAAAGAAAACTGATCATTCAAATTATCACCATTAGGACTAAAAGCGGAGGCCATTAGTACGCCCGCCTCTTGAATCACAAACACCTCTTTACTTGCTTCAACCATACAGCCATAATCAGTAACCAACGAAACTGTATAAACAGTCGTAATAGAAGGGGTAGCAAGATAGGAGCTATTTGGGGCGGTCAGATTATCCGTATTATTAGTCCAAGTATAAGTGCCTGTGCCATTAAACCCAGAAACGCTAAGTGATGCCTTATTGCCCATGCTGATAGTGTCTGGTCCATCAATAAAAATACTAGGAGCGAGGTCAACACTTACCTGCACGGTATCTGTTCCTGTACAAGTACCAGTCATATCTGTTACCGACAATACATAATTACGAATAATCGCTCCTTGAGTAGCAGAGATATTGACCTGTGGTTGGGCAATATCGGTACGATCTAACCCGTCACTAGGAGACCAGCTATAGGTGTAACCAGAAACGGCAGGACTTCCCAATGTCGCGCTAACTTCCTGACAGTCCCCTACATCATTTCCTGCATCTATTTGGAAGTCCGTAATATTGAAGCTTAGATCAAATGTTTGACTACACACACCCGCAACTACATCAATAGTATAAGTGCTATTATTGCTTGGTAAAAAGGTGGGAACTGGACAGTCAGTACAAGAAACACCTGTCATAGGGCTAATAGTATAGCTATCTATATTGGATAAATCAAGTTCATAAGGAATGGCAGCACACCAGTCTATGGTTTCATCACTAAAGCCAAGCCCATCTGTATTGAAGCTTACATTCACCTCAAATGACTTATTGACACAGCCTCCATTACCATACACCGTCACTTGATAAGTCGTAGCTTCAGTTCCAGAAAAAATAGGTTCAGGACAGTCTCCACAACTGAGATTGGTTACAGGTGACCAAACATAGAAATCCCCACCACTTGCATGTAGGCTACCCGTTTGTCCTTCGCAAAATGTTATATCCGTTTTTACTTCTGGGTCAAAATCATTAGTTACAAAAACATGTACAAAACTACTATCAATACAATCATCAACATTTGTAATTAGTTTGTACACAATATCTGTCTCTGGACGAGCAGTAGGACTACAATCGGTAGGATCATTCAAATAGGTACTTGGCTCCCAAGTACAATTAATACCACCAGTGCCTAGTAAGCGCACATTGGTGCCAGGGCAGGTATAAACCGTATCACGCATTTCGCCCGCTACCCTTACACTTGCCTTCGCATTTATATTATCTTGAATAATGATTTCGATACTATCTAAAAAAGCCTCATTACAAGAACCCGTATCGGTTAGTTTGATTTTAATTGTTTCTTCACCTTCCAAGTCAGTATCCTTGATAGGTATAATCGGAATAATGGCTTCTGTATCACCTGGATTTAATACAATCGTTTTGTTCACGACTTCATAGTCGGTACCTTCAGTAGCAGTGCCACTGAGTTCAAAGGAGATGGTCACTGCCTCCTGTAAGGTGCGATTAGGACGAAATACAACAAAGGCATCTACACAGCCTTCAATGGCGTTTTGAAATTCAAGGTATCCTTGTTCTTGTAGAGATGTACGGCTCTCTAAGGCAATTTCATTGGTTGTCAAACTACCTGCTTCGATAAATACACCAGAATCAAGTACAAAATCGGTATCATCTGCAATGACTAGTTTTAAACGGTATTTTTCACAAGGCGTAACAGGAGCGATAGCGGTTAATACAGTAGTGAAGCCATCGTATTGTATGTAGTATGGATCCTCATTTTGGGGAGCGTTAGAACCTGTACCATTATTGATATAGTATTCCGCATTGGTGAGATTATTAACATTGTCAATAGATACAGGTATACTAGTATTGGGAATAAGTGCGATGTTTTGCATGGGTAGGTTAGGGCCTTCTATAAAGAAGGCAAAAACGTCATTATAGTTTTGATTGACATATTCCAAATATTCTTCAGAGGCAAAGACATAATTAAATTGAAGGGTATCAGCAGAGGCTTCTACATCAAAGGAAATGGAACAAACATCTCGTGTATTTAAAACACCCGAAATGGAGTTTAAATCAGGGTCACTTACATTCGATTTGTTATCTTGTCCTGCTCCTGCTTTATCATTGGGGCCTTTCGCATTTTGAATAGAACCTGTTGTAAGTAATAGTCCACTGGAAAGCCCAACATTACAATCTTTACATTCAAATCGTCCATAAGAGTAGATCGTGTCATATTTGACGGGACAATTGACTTGGATATTACTAATAATGACCCCCTTTCCAGCAAGACTTTGTACTAATTCTTCATCTGTCATGGACTTGTCAACAAGTATTTGAGCTTGAAGCGAACAAGAAATTGACACAAGAGCGAAAAGGAGGAACAGGAAGCAGTAAAGTATAGAATAGTTAATTTTCATTATTCGAGAGGTGTTATAAGCTTTTATGCAAAGGATTACTTAAATTTGCAGTTCTTTGGATATGGCAAAATTAATGAAAAATTAATGTAAGTAAGTGATAAATACAACCAATTAACAATGAAAGTACTCATAATAGGAGGTGGAAATATGGGGCGTACCTTCGCCCAAAGTTTCTTGACTGCACATATCATTAGACCCAACTCGCTAATAATATTAGAAAAACACCCTGATACGATTGACTTGTTGCGTAGTCGTAATTTAGGTACAATTGTAGATGAGCCAGGCGATTTTATTAAAGATGTAGATTTAATCGTTTTAGCAGTAAAACCGCAAAATACCGAACAATTGTATCCAACGATTAAGCCTTTTTTAAGAGGTGATCAAATTATTTTGTCTATCATGGCAGGTGTTACTCTTGATACTATTGAGGCAGGTTTGGGATGTAAAAAAATTGTGCGAGCGATGCCCAATCTTCCTGCTCAAGTAGGTATGGGAATGACCGCCTTTACTGCTCGTGAAGACCTGACTCGGAACGAATTGATTGAAGTGCAAAATTTATTGAGTACAACAGGACGTGCTATCTATTTTGACAAAGAAGAAATGATTGATGCGGCAACAGCCGTTTCAGGAAGTGGCCCAGCGTATGTGTTTTATTTTATGAAGTCGATGATACAAGGAGCAATGAATCTAGGCTTTTCTGAATCACAAGCCGAGCTCCTCGTTTGGCAAACTTTTACAGGAGCCATTTATCTTCATAACAAAAATCCCTTAACTTGCGACGAATGGATAAAACGAGTGTCTTCAAAGGGAGGTACTACGGAGGCAGCTATTCGTATTTTTGAGACAGAGGAGATAGAATCGAATATTCAAAAAGGAATTAAAGCCGCATTTGATAGGGCAGAAGAACTTGGAAAACAGATGAAGTAGGATCGTAGTAGCGTTATGCCTTTGCAAAAGCGATTTCTTGTCAATATAACCACCAGCGATGACGCTGGCGGCAACTCCGTCGGACGTTTAATCGTTAATCGTTCAAATGTCTACCGCGCGTGAGGGATAGTAGTGGTAGCTTGGCGAAATGGACGCTTTTGTGCAGCAAGGACTAGCGGGGCTGACAGCGGAAGACACCGCTAGGACTATGCTGTACTAGCGGCTATGAGCCAACTACAAACGGATAGCCCGACCCCATTTTTCTTGTTTTGCCTGTGTTTCTGTGAGGACGAAGGAACGGGCAAAACAAGAAAAATGGGGACACGCTCATAATATTAAAAATAAAAAAACAGATAAACAGCTTTACCATTCCATTATAATGGAAGACCAACCTCAAACTACCTGAATGAAAGGCATACAACTCGGATTTTTTCTGCTGTTTTTTTTAGTGCTGGCGGGCGATTGTGCTGCGCAGATTGGAGGGATTAATGTATATGATCGGAATCGGAATCAACGTAATTATGATAATTATGATGCAATTGAAAAGTATTTTCGACTAGAAGCAGAAAAAAATGGCTTGAATGACTCCATTCCAATACCCGATGAGGAGTTATTGACTCCTGAAGAGTTAAGGAAATTGGGGGTTCCTGAAGATGTGATTGAACAAATTGAAGAGTTAAGTGGACTGCAAGATACATTGGATGTGACACAGAAAAAGATGCGGGAAGATTTGTTGCGAGAACGCTATGGAGAGGATTATGTAGATAGTTTGAGCGTAAACGAAATAAAGGATGCCCTACAACAACGAAAGCGAGAAATTATAGAAAAAGCATTGGAATTGCCGCAAGTATTGGTTTATGGACATGGCTTTTTTAGAAAGAGTAATTTAAAATTTCTGTTTGATCGCAAACTAGATGAAAAAATTCCTGATGACTATGTAATTGGCCCTGGAGATGAACTCAATATCACTACTTGGGGAAATGATTATACAACGAATGAATTGTATCAAGTAGATCAAGATGGGGCTATTTTTCCAGAAGATATTGGACGTATTGTGGTAGCGGGCTTGACCTATTCAGAAGTAACCCAGTTTATTCGAACTCGTTATGCGATTGCTTTGCAGGTCGAGGAGAATACGATTTTTGTGTCAATGAGCTTTGCACGTAATGTATCGGCCAATTTTGTAGGAGAATTATTAAATCCTGGTACCTACCGTTTTCCTGCCCGCACTACGGTATTTAATGCATTAGGAGCTATTGATGGCCCTGACCAATTAGGTTCTGTCAGAAATATTCATGTGAAACGAAATGGGCAGACGGTGAAATTCTTGGATGTCTATGAGTATATGACCGACCCCAATAGTAACCAAGAGTTTTTCTTAGAAGAAAATGATTATGTCGTAGTGCCTACAATGGGGCCAGTGGTACATATTGATGGAGAAATACGACGGCCTTTCAATTATGAAATTTTAGAGGGAGAAGGGTTGAGAGATGTAATTAAGTATGCAGGTGGTTTGCAAGGTGGTGCCTATACCCGAAATATAAGTATTAAACGATATGCGAATAACGAAGAACAGCTAGTTGATGTGAATTTGGATAGCTTGCAGAAGTATAATTTCGATTTTGAATTGATGAATGGTGATAGTATTACAGTCAACCGAATTCCGCGTACATTGCGAAATTATGTAGAGGTGATAGGAGCCGTGAAAGTGCCTGGAAAATATGAAGTGAAAAAAGGAGATCGTATCTCTGATATTATTGACCGTGCCGAAGGCCTTGTATCAGAGGCCAACTTACAACGTTCTTATGTGATTCGTATTAAAGATGATCGAAACAAAAAACTAATTCCCTTTAGTTTGGATGAAATTTTTGAGAATCGTTATTCTGAACAAAATATCCTGCTGCAAAATATGGATACCGTACAAATCATCTCTTGGGAAACTTCTCAAGACCGATTTGAAATAAACATTTCAGGAGCAGTACGCCAACCTGGTACCTACGAGTTTGCAGAAGGACTTACCCTAAAAGACCTCCTCTTTTGGTCAGGGGGCTTACGGAAAGAAGCAGCCAATAACCGCATCGAAGTATCGCGTATCGTTTCTTTTGAAGAAGAAGAGCTTGGAGATACGCGCAAGAACCGTATTATTGTAAAACGCCTAGAGATCAATCCTGACCTGAGTATTGATATTGCCTCCGAACAATTCGAACTCAAGCCCGAAGATCACATCTTTGTTCGAACTTCTCGCAAATACGAAGAACAGCAAATTATTAAATTATATGGAGAAATAACTTACCCTGGAGAATACACCTTACTAAACAAAGAAGAACGGGTGAGTAGCTTAGTAGAACGAGCAGGAGGATTTACAAACTTCGCCTTTAAAAGTGGTAGTCGCTTGTATCGCATCCAAGATAGTACAGGGTTTGTATTGATGGATTTATCCAAACGAGGACAGGACAATGACATTAACGAGCCAACTGGCTTTTTTAAGTTTTTACAGTTCAAAAAGAGGAAAAGATATGCGATGCGAGATGATTACAAAAAGTATGATTATATCTTATCAGATGGCGATTCAATTTATATTCCTGAAGTCAAAAATTATGTAACCCTTGCAGGAGCAATGGGACATTTTGAAATAGATACTGCCACGCAGGTAAGCGTACCTTTTGAAAAAGGAAAACGAGCCGATTATTATGTCCGTAAATATGGAGGAGGCTTTAGCCGATTTGCGAAACGCAGTCGAACCTATGTGCGGCAAGCCAATGGAGAAACAGACAAAGCGAATTTTAAATTTTTACGAAAAGATTATCCAATCGTTGATAATGGTGCCTTGATTGTAGTAGATATTACAGATCGCAAGCGATTTGAAGAGTTTCGGATTGAACGTAAAAAAGAAAAAAACTGGAATGATGCCTTTGATAGTGTGACAGCAAAAGTGGCAACAGTAGCAACGATCGTGTTGCTGATTTTCCAGATAAGAGGAAATGGAAATTAGGGAAATTAAAAAAAACAATTCAATTATCTCTGAAACAACCCAACATAACGACCCCACGCACCCCCCACAGCTTACCCTTCGTAAAGCGATTCTTGTTGTGATAGACTATCTTGTAGAGATAGTACGGAAGTTTTATGTGTATATTATTCTAATTGCCCTTTGTTATTATGGCACTCGCTTATATGTCGGTAAGCAAATTAGTACTTACTCGACACGTATTACCTTTATGCTCAATGATGCTAAAAGTGGAGGTGCATCAGGCTTTTCCCAATTAGCAGGACAACTAGGAATTAACTTAGGAGGAGGTGGTGGTGGTGAAATTAGTAGCGATAAAATCATCGAACTAATGAGTTCCAAGTCGGCTATGTATAAGGCCTTGTGTAAGCGCGTGCAGATGGATGGGAAAACAGATATGCTGTTCAATCATTACATCCGAGCATTTAATAAAGACGAAGACTGGAAATTAGACCCGCACCTAAAGAAGTTTAAATTCAAAAATACGGACTTTAAAGACTTTTCTTATGCCGAAAACAAAGCCGCTAAGAATATACGAAAGCAAATTATTCGTGAAAATTTAGGTACAGGTGTTTCGCAGGGAGGTATCATCTCTGTAAATTGTCGCTCAGAATCTGATGAATTTTGTTTATACTTTATTACCGAACTGGTCGAAGATCTTCGACTAGACTATATCCGAACAGCTACCCAACAACAAGCAGAAACCTACCGCAAAATAAATAACCGCGTAGATTCACTCTACACCCTAATGATTAGTTCAGAAAGTCGTCTGGCGAGTTGGTATGACGCCAATAAAAAGGCGATGCGAGCAGGTACCCTCAATGGTACCAAATTAATGGAACAAGAACGACTCAAAAGTGAAGCAGAAGTTTATAGTGTAATGTACACCGAAGCTGTCAAGTATCGAGAAACTGCCAATATGAATTTGATGGCAAGTAAACCTGTTATACAAGTGATCGACTATCCCACCTTTCCCCTCGATGAACAAAGCCCCAATTCTTTTATGACCTATATTACCTCTTTTGTTCTTGCCTTTATTATTGGAACTGTCCTAATTATGTTCAATAAATTAGTGATGGATGCATTGAGTAAAGAGGAATAATCTTATTTTTGGCGTCAAATTCGCAGCGGTTTAATAAAAAAATCAACATGAAAGTTTTAAAATTCGGAGGTAGCTCGGTCAAGCAAGCAGATCGAATTACACAAGTTAAAGATATTATCCTTGCCACCGTAGAACAGGAAGGTAAAGTAGCCATTGTAGTATCTGCACTAGGAGGCGTAACAGATATGTTACTCGATACTGCCCACCTAGCAAAAGCAGGAGATGAAGGCTATCGAGAACAGGTAGACGAACTATATTACCGCCACCGTAGAACGGCTGAGACCTTGCTCAATGAGACGGGTATGAAAGAGTTTCTACCATTTCTCAAAGAGAAAAATCGGAACCTCGAAAACCTCTACAACGGTATTTTCTTACTCAAAGAATTGTCCCCCCGTTTATTGGATTATGTCGCCAGCTATGGCGAACTAATGTCCTCTTTCTTAATCGGCATTTACCTCAAACAATTTAGTCAAGAGGTGTACTTTATTGATTCTCGAAAACTCATCATTACCGACGACAATTTCCAGAATGCCAATGTCGATTATAAACAAACCTACGCCAATATTGCCGAACAATTTACCGCCGAAAAAGGCATCTATATTCAAGGCGGTTTTATTTCCTCTACCGAAGAAGGCGTAACCACCACACTAGGACGAGGTGGCTCTGATTATACGGCTGCCATTGTTGCAGCAGGATTAAATGCTGATGAGATAGAAATCTGGACAGATGTAAATGGAGTCATGACCTCCGATCCTCGAAAAGTGCCAGATACCTTCTCCCTCGAAGAAATGACCTACGAAGAGGCAATGGAGATGTCGCATTTTGGAGCCAAAGTCATTCACCCTCCCACCATACAGCCCGCACTCGACAAAAAAATACCGATCCGCATTCGCAACACCTTCCAGCCCAAATTTGTAGGAACCCTTATTAGCCAGCATACCAAAGACAATATGCCTGTAAAAGGGGTCACGTCTATTTCCGATATTGCCCTTATCAGTGTACAAGGAAGCGGTTTGATAGGAGTGACAGGTATTGCAGGGCGTTTATTTTCGGCACTCGCCCGCGAAAAAGTAAATATCATCCTTATTACCCAAGCTTCTTCCGAACACTCCATTTCGTTTGCCATTCGCCCCAACGATAAAGGACGTGCCAAAAAAGCCATCGACAATGAGTTTGCCTTCGAAATGAAAGCCAATATGATCGACGAGGTAGAAATTGAAGAAGGACTTTCCATCGTAGCTGTTGTTGGTTCGAATATGAAAAATACCATTGGAGTAGCAGGCAGTTTTTTTCAATCACTAGCCAAAAATGGAGTCAATATTCGCGCCATTGCACAAGGGTCTTCCGAGTTAAATATCTCGGCGGTTATTAGCAAAGAACACGAGTCGAAAGCCCTCAACGCACTACATCTGGCCTTCTTTTTGGCACAACGAAAAACCGTTAATTTATTTGTAATAGGTACAGGGCTAATTGGCAAAACACTCCTACAACAAATCAGCAAACAAAACGAATATCTGAAAGAAAGTCAAGCATTAGAAGTGCGCTTAGTAGGTATTGCCAATACTCGAAAAATGCTTATTGATACCGATGGCGTAGACCTTACTAGTTGGGAAAAACAACTCAATACCAATGGTGAGTTAGCTGATTTAGAGGGCTTTATTAGTACCATGAAAGAAATGAATCTCGCCAATAGCATCTTTGTAGATTGTACAGCGAGTGAAACACCCATTCAGCATTACAAAGACATCTTAAAGGCAAGTATTTCCATTTCTACACCTAATAAAATCGCCAATTCTAGCCGTTTGGCCGATTATATGGAACTGAAATATTTAGCAACCAAATTCCGTGTCAAATTCCTGTACGAAACCAATGTAGGAGCAGGTTTGCCAGTTATCACAACCCTCAACGATCTCTTACAAAGTGGCGACGAAGTACAAAAAATTGAGGCCGTTTTATCAGGCTCCTTATCGTTTATTTTTAATTCGTACAAAGGAGATATTGCCTTTAGCGATATTGTAAAAGAAGCAAAAGAGCGTGGTTATACCGAACCCGATCCACGCGACGATTTAAGTGGAAAAGATGTTGCTCGTAAAGTACTTATCTTATCAAGAGAGATAGGAAAGCATATCGAAATGGAGGATATTGACATCGAAAATATACTGCCACAAGCCTGTATCGATGCCCCTACCGTAGAAGAATTTTTTGCCGCCCTAGAAGCCAATAATGATCATTTTGCCCAAAAAAGAGATGCTGCTACTGCCGAAGGAAAAGTCCTACGTTTTCTAGCAACTATTTCCGATGATAAAGCAACCGTATCCCTCAAGGCGGTCGATATGAGCGATCCTTTTTATTCGCTCTCTGGCTCCGATAATATGATTGTCTTTACGACTGCTCGCTACCACGATCGTCCATTGGTGGTCAAAGGGCCAGGCGCAGGTGCAGAAGTAACGGCCGCTGGAGTATTTGCCGAAATTATTTCAATCAGCAACTATCTCAGTTAATCCAATCACCCAATCATCCAATCATCATCCATTGGGCGTGTCCTTTTTTCGCCTCGCCCGTCAATGCGTCCACGCATCGACAGGCACGAGGCGAAAAAAGGTCGGGCTATCCGCTTGTAGTTGGCTCACAGCCACTTGTTCAGCTTATGCCTAGCAGTGTCTTCCTCCGTCAGCCCTGC